>NZ_JAMYQF010000012.1:0-143042 GCF_040320745.1 Mesorhizobium sp. M0621
TCTTCACGCAGATGACGCCGCCGCCCGGCGACGCCGGCGGCCTGCTCAACGCCATCTATGGCAGCGTGGTGATGACGATCATCGCCGTGCAGGGGGGGGGGCCCCCGGGGGGGGGGGGGGGCGCCGTGTCTTTGTGCGCGGCACACCTGTGGGCGCCCGGTCCGGGCCCCCCCGGGGTGTGCGGGGCGCCGTCTTCGCCCCCCACCCGGTCCGGTCAGGCTCGACGCTTCCGCCTATGTCAAACCCTGCGGCATCAATGCCGCGATGCTGAAGGCCGAGAAGGCCTATCGCGCTGCACTCGCAGAAGCAAAGCTGTCCGACATCGTTTCGGAATACGTGACCGATGCCGATCCGCGTTCGGTCGCCGCCGGCTGCGCCTTTGTCGCGCGCCATCAGCGGCCGCAGAAATCCAGTTCAACCTAGCAAGCGTAAAGGACATCAAGATGAAGCAGAGGCTGCAATTTTTCGCCAAGGCGCCGGAGATCATGAAGGCGGTGTCGGCGCTCAACAAGGCGGTGGACGAATGTGGGCTCGAGGAAAGCCTGCTGCACCTGATCAAATTGCGGGCGTCGCAGATCAATGGCTGCTCGTTCTGCGTCGAGATGCACAGCCGCGAGGCGAGGCGTGACGGCGAGACCGAGCAGCGGCTCTACCTCGTCTCGGCGTGGAAGGAATCGCCGCTGTTTTCCGAGCGTGAACGCGCCGCTTTGGCCTGGACCGAGGCGGTGACCCTGATCGCCAACAACGGCGTGCCGGACGAACTCTATGCAAGGACACTTGAGCATTTCTCGGAAGAAGAATTGGTCAAGCTGTCTGTCGCGCTCGGCATGATCAACACCTGGAACCGGCTCTGCGTCCCGTTTCAGGCCCTCCATCCGATGCCGGCGGCCAAGGCTGCCTGATTGTCCGGATTTGGTTTTGGAGTGCCGTCGAGAGGCGGCGCTCCCACTGCTTTTCAAAGGGAGCGTTTGATGCCTGCCGATTTGCCTTCGACCCTGTTGTTCCTGGGCCGCCTGTTGCTCGGCGGCGCCTTCGTTTTCGCCGGCCTGCGCAACATCCAGAACGCGGCCTTCCTGACCCAGTTGATGGCCGCGCGCGGCGTGCCACAGGCGCGGTTGGTGTTGTGGCTCGGCATCGTGCTTCAGGTCGCTGCCGGCATGCTGGTGATCGCGGGCCTGTGGACGGCAATCGCTGCGGCGGTACTGCTGGTATTCCTCATCGTCGCCACGCCGATGTTCCACAATTTCTGGGATCATCAGGGCCCGGATCGCGCGTCGCGCATCAATGGCTTTGTCGGCAATGTCGCGCTGAGTGGCGGTTTCCTGTCGCTGATCGCGCAATCTGTTTGACGCCATAGCGACTGCGGCACTGTGGCGCCGCCAGTATCGATCATTAAATCGGAACCAATCGAGCGGTTGACGCATTTCGCACCTGTATGCCGAGCATCCCGGGATGAAATATGAAAATTGCCCATGTCGCGCCGCTGTATGAATCGGTGCCACCCAGGCTTTATGGCGGCACCGAACGCATCGTCTCGTATCTGACCGAAGCGCTGGTCGACCTGGGCCATGAGGTGACGCTATTTGCGAGCGGGGATAGCCAGACCTCCGCAAAGCTGGTGGCTGGCCGGGAATGCGCGCTACGCCTCGATCCGCGTCCGCTCAAATCCGAGATCGCGGCGCATCTTTCGATGCTTGCGCAGGTGCGGAAACGGGCGCGAGAGTTCGACGTCATCCATTTCCACCTCAGCCACTTCCTGCATTTTTCCTTCTTCGAGGACATGGCGGAGCGGACGGTGACGACGCCGCATGGCAGGCTGGATTATGTCGACCTGGCGCCGGCCTATGAGCGTTTCCCACGCTTCCCGATGATTTCCATTTCGCACAGCCAGAAAACCGGCCTTGCCCGCGCCAACTGGTTGGCAACAATCCATCACGGACTGCCGACCGGCATCTACGAACCGACTTTCGAGACGACGGCGGAAGAACCTTATCTTGCCTTCCTTGGCCGGTTTTCACGCGACAAGCGCGCGGATCGCGCCATCGAGATCGCCTTGCGCTCGGGGCTCAGGCTGAAACTTGCGGCGAAGATCGGCGACGATGACCGCGCTTTTTTCCACGAAGCGATCGAGCCTTTGATCGACGGCGATCGGATCGACTTTGTCGGCGAGATCGAGGAGGGTGAGAAGGCGGAATTTCTCGGCAACGCAGCCGGCCTGCTGTTCCCTATCGACTGGCCGGAGCCGTTCGGCCTTGCGGCCATCGAGGCGATGGCCTGCGGCACGCCGGTGATCGCCTGGAATTGCGGCGCACTGCCTGAGATCATCGATCAAGGCGTCACCGGCTTTATTGCCGACACAATGGATGGCGCCGTCGCCGCGGTGCCGGACTTGCTGCGGCTCGACAGGCGGACCGTGAGAACCGTCTTCGAAAAACGGTTTTCCGTCAGAAGAATGGCCGGCGACTACCTGGCCGCCTATGCGCGGCTGATCGGTCTCCCGGGCGAAGCGAAGGCGTCGTGAACAGCGACGGGAACGAACGACAGGATCTGTAACGGATGACCCAACTCGATGAGCGCCAGCTCGATCCCGCCGTAGCGCTTGCATCGCTCGACGCGACCGCACCTCGTGAGCCGCACCGGCTGTTTGCGCTCAAGCAGGCCGACTGCTTTGCGGTTGCCGATGCCTATGGCGACATACGCGGCGCCGGCGACGGTTTCTTCCGCGACGACACACGGGTGCTCTCCGAATTCCGGCTGACCGTCGGCGGCAGGCCGACATCGCTGCTTGGCGCCTCGCTCAGCCAGGACAATGTCTTGTTCACCGCCAACCTGACCAATCTGCCGATACTGAGCGCCAGCGGTCGCGACATTCCGCAGGGCGCGATTCATATCGAACGCACCAGGCTGCTTTGGCAGGACAGGCTGTTCGAACGCATCACCCTTTCCAACTACAGTCGGGAAACTTCGACAATCGGCGTTTCCCTGCACTTTGCCGCCGATTTCCGCGATATGTTCGAAGTGCGCGGCTCGACGCGGCTGAAGCGCGGACTGGCCCATGTGGCCGAGATGGATGCCACATCCGTCCTGTTGCGCTACGACGGGTTGGACGGGCTGGTGCGCACATCGGCGATATCGTTCTCGCAAGCACCGGATCAACTGACAGCCGAGCGCGCGGATTTCCTGATCGCCGTAACCAAGCGCAGCAGCAATGTGCTGTATATCGAGATCGGCCCCGAGATGACGGATCCGCCCGATCGCGACCGTTTCCGCGCCGCCGCCGCCAGGGCCCGCTTTGGCATGCGGGCCAAGCGCCGCCACGGCGCCACGGTGCACAGTTCCGGTCGCGTCTTCAACGACTGGGTCGAGCGCGCCCGCGCCGATGTCGCGCTGCTGACCACCGAACTGGCGACCGGACCCTATCCCTATGCCGGCATCCCCTGGTTCTCGACGGCGTTCGGCCGCGACGGCGTCATTTCAGCGCTGCAGATGCTCTGGCTCAATCCAGGCCTGGCGCGGGGCGTGCTGGCCTTCCTTGCCCAGCACCAGGCGACGGAGACGTCGCCGTTCAGCGATTCGCAGCCGGGCAAGATCATGCACGAGACGCGCAAGGGCGAGATGGCGGCGCTGCGCGAGCTTCCTTTCGGCCGCTACTATGGCGGCGTCGACACGACGCCGCTCTACATCCATCTCGCCTGTGCCTATGCCGATCGTACCGGTGACATGGCGTTCATCGACAGCCTGTGGCCGTCGCTGTGCGCTGCGGCCGAATGGACGGAGGAGGCGGGCCGCGAGACCGGATTCGTCACCTATCAGCGGGCCGCCGAGTCCGGCCTCGCCAACCAGGGATGGAAGGACAGTTTCGATTCCGTCTTTCATGCCGATGGCCGCATTCCCAAGGGCCCGATCGCGCTCGTCGAGGTGCAAGGCTATGTCTTTGCCGCCTTCCGGGGGCTGGCCGCACTTGCCCGTCGCCGCGGCGAGGACGACAAGGCCGCTCACTGGGAGGACCGCGCCGAGGCCATGCGGGTCGCGGTGGAACGCGATTTCTGGCTCGACGATCTCGGCTTCTATGCCCTGGCGATCGATGGTGCCGGAGAGCCCTGCAAAGTGCGGACCTCGAATGCGGGCCATCTCCTCTTTGTCGGATTGCCCGAGCTGGAGCGGGCGCAGATGGTCGCCAATCAGCTGGTTTCGGCCTCCTTCCATTCCGGCTGGGGGCTGAGGACGCTCGCCGACGATGCCGTGTTCTTCAACCCGATGTCGTACCACAATGGCTCGATCTGGCCGCATGACACCGCCATGTGCGGTGCCGGCCTGGCGCGCTATGGCGAGCGTGAAAGTGTGGTCCGCCTGATGAGCGGCACGTTCGAATCCGCGGTCCATTTCAATATGCGGTTGCCCGAACTGTTCTGCGGTTTTACCCGCGCACCGGGCGAAGCACCGATCGCCTATCCCGTCGCCTGCCTGCCGCAAGCCTGGTCGGCGGGCTCCGCCTTCATGCTGATGCAAGCCTGCCTTGGCCTGGAGATAGACGGTTGGGATGGCGAAATCCGCGTTACCCGTCCCAGGCTGCCGATTGGCATCGATACGCTCACGCTGCGGCACCTGGGCGTCGGCGAAAGAGTGGTCGATCTCAGTTTCCAGCGCGTCGGCGACAGAGTCGTCGCTTTCCTCGCCGATCGCCATGAAGGACTGGTGCCGCTCGTAGTCAGAACATGATCTGAGCCAAATTGGCTGGGAACCGATCCCGGCTTTGTGCGTTGCAAAAGCACATGATCGGACGGCGACCATGTCGCCACCGGACAGTTTTAAATCGGAAACACGAACAAAAAAGGCCGCCGAACGGCCGGAGGCGAGTTGACATTCCAATGACAAACTACGGTGCGGACCTGCTCTGGGTTCTGATCCTTGCGAGCCTCGGTCTTTCCGCTCTTGCCGTTTTCTTCTCCATATCGCGACAGCGTCGCAGTCACCCCCCGGCGGTCGCACATCCGGCCGGCGAGGACGTGGCTGCGGAAGCGGCGCGCAAGGTGATACGGGAGTTCGAAAAGAACGGCCAATCGGCCGATGCGGCCCTTGTAACATGGTCGCCCGAAACATTGCGCAAGATCCTGGCCGATGATTTGCCCGATGCGCAGGTCATCGTGGTCTCCAACCGTGAACCGTACATCCACAACGCAAAGGACAATGATGTCGAGTTGCTCGTGCCGGCCAGCGGACTGGTGTCGGCGCTTGAGCCGATCACCCGCGCTTGTGCCGGCACCTGGATCGCCTATGGCGGCGGCACCGCGGACCGGCTGATGGTCGACGAGGACGACCGGATACAGGTGCCGCCCAGCAATCCGTCCTACACGCTGCGCCGGGTCTGGCTGACGGAGGAAGAGTATCAGGGCTACTACCTCGGCTTCGCCAATGAGGGCCTCTGGCCGCTCTGCCATATAGCCTTCACACGGCCGATTTTTCGCGCCTCGGACTGGGAGGCATACGAAGCCGCCAACCGGAAGTTCGCCGACACGGTGGTGGCCGAAGCCCGCAACGAGCGGCCGATCGTGCTGGTCCAGGATTACCACTTCGCGCTGCTGCCGCGCATGATCCGGGAGCGCCTGCCCGAGGCGATCGTCATCACCTTCTGGCACATCCCGTGGCCGAACTCGGAAGTGTACAGCATCTGTCCGTGGCGTGAACGCATTCTCGAGGGACTGCTCGGCAGCTCGATCATCGGCTTCCACACCCAGTTCCATGCCAACAATTTCACCGAAAGCGTCGATCGTTTCCTGGAAAGCCGCATCGAGCGGGCCGATGCGGCCATCTCCTATGGTGGGCAGACGACGCTGGTGCACGCCTATCCCATTTCCATAGAATGGCCGGCGGACCTTCTGGCAAAATTGCCCGACGCCGACGACTGCCGCGCCCGCCTGCGCGACAGGTTCGGACTGAAAGCGGATGTGAAGCTGGCCGTCGGGGTCGAGCGTCTCGATTACACCAAGGGCATTCTGGATCGTTTTCACGCGTTGGACGAATTGTTCAAGCGATACCCTGAATGGATCGGAAAGCTGGTTTTCCTGCAGATCGCCGCCCCCAGCCGCGGCACGCTCCCTGCCTACAAGCAGCTCCATGACGAATGCCGCCGCTATGCCGAAGAACTCAACCAGCGTTATGGCAGCGAAGGCTACAGTCCGGTGATCATGGTGGCCGAACACCATTCGCAGGAACGGGTCTATGAGATCTATCGGGCCGCCGACATTTGCATGGTCACCAGCCTGCATGACGGCATGAACCTGGTCGCCAAGGAATTCGTCGCGGCGCGCGACGACGAACAGGGCGTCTTGATGCTCAGCACATTCGCCGGTGCCTCGCGCGAATTGCTGGAAGCGTTGATCGTCAACCCCTACGACGCAGCCATGATGAGCGAAGCGCTGCTGCAGGCGCTGACCATGACTTCAGACGAACAGCGCGAGCGCATGCGGCCCATGCGGCAGATAGTCCGCGACAACAATGTCTATCGCTGGGCCGGCAGCATGCTTCTGGACGCGGCACGCTTGCGCAAGCGCGGCGACCTGGATCGGGTAACCGGTGCTGGCGACCGGCCGTCAGGCATCGACAATGTCGTCTCCATGTTCGAGCGTAAACGGGTGGCACTATCATGAGCGAAATCCTGCAAAAGGCTGCGAGCGAGACCCTGCAAAAGCCGCAGCCTTTGCTGACTGGCGAATGGGCGCTGTTCCTCGACATCGATGGCACCCTGCTGGAGCATGCCGAACATCCGGACGCCGTTTCGGTCAGCGCCGAGCTTCGCTCTTTGCTGCAAGGCCTGGATCACAAGTTGAACGGGGCATTGGCCTTCATCACAGGCCGCTCCGTTGCGGCCGTGGATCAGTTGTTTCAGCCTTTGAAGCTGCGCGCAGCCGGGCTTTATGGGCTGGAACACAGGCTCCTGCCGGACGACGACGTCGAAATCGCGGACGAGCCGGCGGATATTGCGGCCCTTGCCGAGGAGATTGAGGCCGAGTTCGGTCGTGGGCAGGTCTATATCGAGCGCAAAGGCCGGGTGCTGGCCATCCACACGCGCGCCGCCCCGCACCTGCTCCCCCGCGCCACGCAGCTTGTCGAGCAAGCGCTGGCCGTCCTGCCGAAGGGCTACCGGGTGGTTGCCGGCAATGCCGGTGTGGAGTTGCTGCCGCTCGAGGCAGCCAAGGGCGCCGCGATCCGGCGTTTCATGGACATCGCGCCATTCACGGGCCGCCGCCCGGTCTTCCTGGGCGACGACACGTCGGACGAAAACGGCTTCGAAGCCATCAACGATGCCGGCGGCATATCGATACGGGTGAAGCCACCAGCGTATACCGCCGCGCGGTACGGGCTTGCCGGCGTTGCCGAGACGCTCGCCTGGCTGAGAGGTCAACTTTAGGTGCGCGACCGTGATCGCGCATGCTGGAAAGGGCAAGGAAAGGAACGGTTTCGATGGGACGCTTTGCAGAATTGGTTCGAGAGATCACGCCGAGTTGGCTTCATTCTCGCTCCTCCCGCCATGGGACCGCCGACGTTTCACCGTCCGATGCGGACTACAACTGGCAAGAGGCGATCGACAACAAGATGTATGGAGCCGACACGGCTGATTATTCCTATGTTCCGGGAAAGCCCGCTTCAGATGACGCAAGACCGGCAGGCGACAGTTCCATGGACGAGGAGGACATTGAGCGCGGTCCAAGGAAAGCCAATTGAGGGTGAAAGCCTTTCTGCGGCGGACGATCGCTACGCCGCAAACCGCAAGCCGCCGTCGCAGGTCAGCACCTGACCGGTCATGAAGCCGTTGGAGACGAGAAAGGCGATTGCGCTGGCGACGTCTTCGGCGCGGCCGACGCGACCGACCGGGGTCTTGCCGGCATAGTCGGCAAACAGCGCCTGCCTCTGCTCCTCGGCCAGAAAATCCCACCAGGGCGTATCGATGACGCCGGGCGCAACGACATTGACGCGCAAGGGCTTCAGTTCCATCGCCAGGATCGGCACCACGGTCAACAGCATGCCATTGATGGCGGCGATGCCGGCGACGCCGGGCGTTGCGAGTTGGGCCGATACCGCCGAGATGAAGGTGACAGATCCGGCCCTGTTCAGAGTCGGCAAAGCGGCCTGCAGGCAAGACAACTGCGGGCGGACTTTCTCGTCGACGCCGCTGCCGATGTCGGTCAGGTCAAGCGTGGGGAAGGGGCCAAGGCCCTTGCCGCCGCTGGCGGCCAGTACCAGATGGTCGAAAGGGCCAAGGCGCTCGAAGAACCCGCTGACCTCGCCCGGCTTCGCGGCATCGAAAGCAGCCTTGTCGGCAGCGCCGCCAAGGCTTTTCCACGCGCTCCTCAGCTTCTCTTCGTTGCGCCCGGTGATGGTCACCTTCATGCCGGGGCCAAGCAGTTTGCTCGCCGTCGCCAGGCCGATGCCGGACGAGCCGCCGATGATAACGGTATGCTGGATTGCCTTGGTCATGAACGCTGTTCCTTCGATATTGGTGAGGCCGGGCCGATGAGATCGAGACTCAAGGCTCGCAACTGTTGTCTTGCCTTGGCGTCATAGGCCTGGGCGTCGGCACGGGATTCCCGCAGGCTGTCGAAATAGAGGCCGCTTTTTCCGTCGAGCGTGGGTGACGTGGCGAGGTTGAGGATGGCGTCGGCGCCGGTTTCGACCGAGTTCCAAGGCGTCAGGCCTGCCTGCCGGACCATGGTGGTGTTCATGTAGCTGGCCGGATGCAGTGCGTTGACGGTGACGCCGGTGCCTTTCAACTCCTGAGCCAGGTCGATGGTGAACAGGATCTGCGCCAGCTTGCTCTGGCAATAGGCACGCACGCCGTCGTAGCTACGGGTCAGCATGACATCGCTAAAATCGATCGCCTGCTGCCCGGCCGAGGCGACATTGACGATGCGTGCCGGAGCGCTCGCCTTCAGCAATGGAAGAAGCTCGCTGGTGAGCAGGAAACCGGCGAGATAATTGACTGCGAAGCGCAGTTCGTAGCCGTCGGCGCTGACTTGCCTTTTGGCGCCTTGGCCCGCCGTGCCGATGCCGGCATTGTTGATGAGGATGTCGAGCCGGTCGGTCCTGGCACGCACCGCCTCGGCAAGGCGGCGGACCTCGGCCAGAGAAGAGAGATCGGCGACCAGCAGCTCGGCCTTGCCGCCGGCGGCTTCGATCTCGGTGATAACAGCCTTGCCGCGCGTCGCATCGCGGCCGTGAACCAGCACCCGGGCGCCAGCGGCGCCGAGCCGTTGCGCGACGACGCGGCCAACGCCGTCGGTTGAGCCGGTGATGAGGATTGTCTTGTCTTTGAGTTCCATGTTCGGAGCCTCCGTTCTGTTGCTCTGAACGGAAGATGGGACAGTTGGCGCGCGTCAAACAGTTCAAACTTTATCCTGGTATCAATACTGCTATAATAGGCACATGGAGTCCCACGCTGCTCCCACACACTCCGCTGAAGACAGCCGCCGGCGCGAACTCGGCGCCTTCCTGCGCTCGCGCCGCGAAAGGCTGACGCCCTCGGCCACCGGCATCGCGACTGGTCTCAGGCGGCGCACGCCGGGCTTGCGCCGCGAGGAGGTCGCGATGCTCGCCGGCGTCGGCACGACCTGGTACACATGGCTGGAGCAGGGGCGCGAGGTCAGGCCCTCGGTTGAGGTATTGACCGCGCTCGCCGAGGCACTGCGCCTCGACGCGGCTGAAAAACAGCATTTATTCATCCTTGCCGACCGCCAGCAGCCGGAGCGCCGTGCCGTGGCGCCGGAAAAGGTCGAAGGTCCGTTGCTGCACATGCTGCAAAGCCTGGTTCTGCAGCCGGCCTATGTGGTCGGGCGACGCTGGGACGTGCTGGCCTGGAACCCGGCGGCCGTCGCGGTGTTCGGTGATTATGGCCTGCTGGAGGGTGACGCCCGCAACATCGTCCACATGGTGTTCACCAGTCCGCACCACCGGCGCCTGCTGGTCGACTGGGAGGAATTGGCGCGCACCGTGCTGGCCTCGTTCCGGGCGGCGAGCGCCCGGTATGTCGGCGATCCGGATTTCGAGCGGCTGATCGAGTTGATGACGCGCACGAGCCCCGAATTTCGCGCCTGGTGGCCGCAGCGCGACGTGGCGCACCGACTGTCGGGAGTAAAGCATGTCCGGCACCCGAGCGCGGGCGCCATGACCTTCGAGCATATGAGCCTGTCAATCGGCGACGGCTCCGACATGAAGCTGATCGTCTACACCCCGCTTGCCGAGCAGAATTCGGTCGCCAAGCTGCAGACATTGCTGGACGCGCTGCCGGCCGAGCGGCGCAGCGCCTGAGGCGTCAGCCCTTCGGCTTCAGCCCGTCGAGGAACAACTGCTCGAGAAATCTTGCCGCATCCTCGAAGCGGCCGTCGCCGCCGCGGTTCGGCCCGAGCACGGCGCGGACCTGGACGTCGAAATCGGCATAATGCTGCGTCGTCGCCCAGATCGAGAAGATCAGGTGCCACGGATCGGTGCGTGCAATCTTGCCGGCGCGCATCCAGCCCTTGATGACGGCGGCCTTCTCGTCGACCAGCGTTTTCAGCTCGCCGGCCAGCAGCGGCATGATGCGCGGCGCGCCTTGCAGGATCTCGTTGGCGAACAGCCGGCTCTCGCGCGGGAAATCGCGCGCCATCTCCAGCTTGCGCCTGATGTAGCTGCGCAATTCGGTCAAGGGATCGCCAATGTCGTCGAGTTCGCGCAGCGGCGCCAGCCAGGTGTCGAGCAGGCGCTGCATCAGCGTCTCGTGGATGTCTTCCTTGCGGCGGAAATAATAGAGCAGGTTCGGCTTCGACATGCCGGCGGCTTCGGCGATCTGGTCGATGGTCGAGCCACGGAAACCGTTGGTGGAGAACACTTCGAGCGCCGCCTCCAGGATGAGTTCGCGCTTTTCCTGCTGGATGCGGGTGCGGCGAGGGGCGTCCGTGCTGGTGGTCACCGTTGCAAGCCCTCGTGTTGAGGGTCATCTGGACCAATTCTCTGGACCAGTTTTTCCCTAGCCTGTGGAACGCACTTCAGGTGCCGCATTTCCGCTAGTAATCCCTTGACCGCCGACAGGGCGGTGCTAACGTTTGTCCAATCGGTCAAAAATTTGCGTAGCATGAAAACGCGGCAGAGACCAAGCGTTGGGCGCACCGAAACAGGTTACAAGGGGAAGTCTTGGTCATGTCCAACCGGCTGAAAGTCACGCCGAACGATCTCAGCGCATTCTGGATGCCGTTCACGGCAAACCGGCAGTTCAAGCAGGCGCCGCGCATGATGGTGTCCGCCAAGGACATGCATTACACGACCAGCGACGGCCGCAAGGTGCTCGACGGCACCGCTGGTCTCTGGTGCGTCAATGCCGGCCATTGCCGGCCGAAGATCACCGAGGCGATCCAGCACCAGGCCGCTGAACTCGACTATGCGCCCGCCTTCCAGATGGGCCATCCGATCGTTTTCGAACTGGCCAACCGCCTGGTCGACCTCGCACCCAAGGGCATGGATCATGTCTTCTTCACCAATTCCGGCTCGGAATCGGTCGAAACGGCGCTGAAAATGGCGATCGCCTATCACCGCGTTAAAGGCGAGGGTTCGCGCACCCGCCTGATCGGCCGCGAACGCGGCTATCACGGCGTCAATTTCGGCGGCATTTCGGTCGGTGGCATCGTCACCAACCGCAAGATGTTCGGTACGCTGCTCGGCGGTGTCGACCACATGCCGCACACGCATCTGCCGGAAAAGAACGCTTTCACCAAGGGCGTGCCGGAATATGGCGCGGAACTCGCCAACGAACTGGAGCGCATCGTCGCCTTGCATGACGCCTCGACCATCGCCGCCGTTATCGTCGAGCCGGTCGCCGGCTCCACCGGCGTCATCCTGCCGCCGAAGGGTTATCTCGAGAGGCTGCGCGAGATCTGCACCAAGCACGGCATCCTGTTGATCTTCGACGAGGTCATTACCGGTTTCGGCCGTCTCGGCACGCCGTTCGCCGCCGATTATTTCGGCGTCACGCCCGACATCATGACCACCGCCAAGGGTGTCTCGAACGGCGTCATCCCGATGGGCGCGGTGTTCGTGAAGAAGGAGATCCACGACGCCTTCATGGCTGGCCCCGAGCACATGATCGAGTTCTTCCACGGCTACACCTATTCGGGCAACCCGATCGCCTGCGCGGCCGCACTCGGCACGCTCGACACATACAAGGAAGAGGGCCTTTTGACTCGCGGCGAGGAGCTGGCGCCGTACTGGGAAGACGCACTGCATTCGCTGAAGGGCGAACCGAACGTCATCGACATCAGGAATATCGGCCTGATCGGCGCGATCGAGCTGGCGCCGATTGCCGGCCAGCCGACCAAGCGGGCCTTCTCGGCCTTCGTCAAGGCGTTCGAGCGCGGCGCGCTGATCCGCACCACCGGCGACATCATCGCGCTGTCGCCGCCGCTGATCATCACCAAGGGGCAGATCAACGAACTGATCGACCATGTGCGCGATGTGCTGAGGTCGATCGGTTGAAGAACTGGGCGCGGATATCCCTCCCCCTTGAGGGGAGGGTGGCCGCGAAGCGGTCGGGTGGGGTCGGTGCGGCAGTGCGCCGACCTGATCTTTTGCTGCGAGGTCGTTCCTGATGCCCCGTACCCGCGTGAGCTTCGAAATGCGCCAGAAGGCGCGCGCGCTTCGAGTTCACGCGACCAAGGGCGAATCCCTGCTGTGGTATGAACTGCGGGAGCTGAAGTCGGCGGGCCTCAAGTTCCGCCGCCAGTGCCCGATCGGGCCCTATATCGTCGACTTCGCGTGCCTCGCCATAAAGCTGGTCGTTGAGGTCGATGGTGATCTGCATGAACACGAGAAGGGTAAACGGCACGATGCCGTCCGTGATGCCTATCTCCGCTCGCTCGGGTTCGATGTCTTTCGCGTTGACGAGCCCGATGTCATAAATAGCGCTTGGCATGTCGCGCAGGTGGTCAAGGGGAAGGTTGAGCATATGTCAGCCGACCCCACCCGACCGCTTCGCGGCCACCCTCCCCTCGAGGGGGAGGGGGACGCCAGCGAACCGCAATCGATAAGGTTTTAGAAAAATGGCCGCACCCGGCGAGAATCTGCGAATCAATTCAGACCGTTTGTGGGATTCCATCATGGAGATGGCGAAGATCGGCCCCGGCATTGCCGGCGGCAACAATCGTCAGACCGTGACCGATGAGGACGGCGAGGGCCGGCATCTGTTCAAGCGCTGGTGTGATGCGGCCGGGCTCGAAATGGGTGTCGACGAGATGGGCACGATGTTTGCCCGCCGCGAAGGCACCGATCCCAGCCTGCCGCCGGTCTATGTCGGCAGCCATCTCGATACGCAGCCGACCGGCGGCAAGTATGACGGTGTGCTCGGCGTGCTCGGCGGGCTTGAAGTGGTGCGTTCTCTCAACGACCTCGGCATCAAGACCAAGCACCCGATCGTCGTCACCAACTGGACGAACGAAGAGGGCGCGCGCTTCGCTCCGGCGATGATGGCATCCGGCGTGTTCGCCGGCGTGCTCGACCAGGCCGATGTTTATCAACATGTCGACAAGGCCGGCAAGAAATTCGGCGAAGAGTTGGAGCGCATCGGCTGGAAGGGCACCGAGAAGGTCGGCGATCGCAAGATCCACGCCTTCTTCGAACTGCATATCGAGCAGGGACCGATCCTCGAGGACGAAGATATCGACATCGGTGTCGTCACCCACGGGCAAGGTTTGAAGTGGCTGCAGGTGACGCTGACCGGCAAGGAGGCGCATACCGGCTCGACGCCGATGCCCAAGCGCCGCAATGCCGGGCTCGGCATGGCACGGGTGATCGAGCTGGTGCACGAGATCGCCATGGACTACCAGCCCGACGCCGTCGGCGCGGTCGGCCACATGGAGGTTTATCCCAACTCGCGCAACATCATCGCCGGCCGCACCGTCTTCACGATCGACATTCGCTCGCCCGAGAAGGAAGTGCTCGACGCCATGGACGGCCGCATCCGCGAAGGCATCGACACGATCTGCGAGGCGCTCGACATCCGCTACGAGATCGACCAGGTCGGCGCTTTCGATCCGGTCACATTCGACGCCGGCTGCGTCAAGGCGATCCGCGATGCCGCCGAACGCCTCGGCTATTCCCACCGCAACATCGTCTCCGGCGCCGGCCACGACGCCTGCTGGATCAACCGCGTTGCGCCGACCGCAATGGTGATGTGCCCTTGCGTCGATGGTCTCAGCCACAATGAGGCCGAGGAGATTACCAAGGAATGGGCCTCGGCTGGCGCTGATGTATTGTTCCACGCGGTGGTGGAGACGGCTGTCATCGTGGAGTGAACACAGAAATCTACCTTCCAAACGCCGCTCGCAAAGAAGCGCGAAGAGAACAAGGGAACACGAAAATGACCAAAGTCATCAAGAACGGTACCATCGTCACCGCCGACCGCACCTGGAAGGCCGATTTGCTGATGCAGCATGGCAAGATCGTCGCCATCGGCTCCAACCTGCATGGCGATCACGAGTTCGACGCCACCGGCTGCTATGTCATGCCGGGCGGCATCGATCCGCACACCCATCTCGAAATGCCGTTCATGGGCACCTATTCGGCCGATGATTTCGAATCCGGCACGCGGGCAGCCCTTGCCGGCGGCACGACGATGGTGGTCGATTTCTGCCTGCCGGCGCCGAAGCAGTCGCTGCTCGAAGCGTTGCAGATGTGGGACAACAAGACCTCCAAGGCGTCCTGCGACTACTCCTTCCACATGGCGATCACCTGGTGGGGCAAGCAGGTGTTCGACGAGATGGCTGATGTCGTCGACAAGGGCATCACCTCGTTCAAGCACTTCATGGCCTACAAGGGCGCGCTGATGGTCGACGACGACGAGATGTATGCGTCGTTCCAGCGCTGCGCCGACCTTGGCGCACTGCCTCTGGTGCATGCCGAAAATGGCGACGTGGTTGCTGCCCTGTCGCAGAAACTGCTTGCCGCCGGCAACAATGGCCCCGAGGGCCACGCCTATTCGCGGCCGCCAGAGGTGGAAGGCGAGGCAACCAACCGCGCCATCATGATCGCAGACATGGCCGGCGTGCCGCTCTATGTCGTGCATGTCTCCTGCGAGCAGAGCCACGAAGCGATCCGCCGGGCGCGCCAGAAGGGCATGCGGGTGTTCGGCGAGCCGCTGATCCAGCATCTGACGCTGGACGAGAGCGAGTATTTCGACAAGGACTGGGATCATGCGGCGCGCCGCGTGATGAGCCCGCCCTTCCGCAACAAATTGCACCAGGACTCGCTGTGGGCCGGCCTGCAGGCAGGCTCGCTGCAGGTGGTGGCGACCGACCATTGCGCCTTCACCACCAAGCAGAAGCGCAACGGCGTCGGCGATTTCACCAAGATCCCGAACGGCACCGGCGGACTGGAAGATCGTATGCCGGTGCTGTGGACGACGGGCGTCAACACTGGCCGGCTGACGATGAATGAGTTCGTCGCGGTGACCTCGACGAACATTGCCAAGATCCTCAACATGTATCCGAAAAAGGGCGCCATCGTCGAAGGCGCGGATGCCGACATCGTCGTCTGGGATCCGAAGCGAAAGAAGACGATTTCCTCAAAGAAGCAGCAGTCCGTCATCGACTACAACGTCTTCGAAGGGTTCGAGGTGACCGGCCTGCCGCGCTTCGTGTTCTCGCGTGGCGAACTGTCGATCCTGGAGGCCGAGGTCAAGGCCAAGCCCGGCCATGGTGAGTTCGTCGCCCGCGAGCCGAACGCGGCGGTCAACCGGGCGCTATCGACGTGGAAAGAGATTTCCGCGCCGCGCAAGGTGGAACGCACCGGTATCCCGGCGACCGGGGTTTGAGCTTGGCGCGTTCGGCCGCGCTCATTTTGTTGGTCCTGGCGGCAAGTGTCGCTGGCCCGGCAGCAGCAGGCGGCGTGCTGGCCGGCTCCTGGGGCAATGATGTCGGCTGTGCCGGCGTCAAGGCCGGTTATCAGGACAGCGACGCCTATATCGTTCTGACCGCCGAAGGCATCGAAACCTATGGCAGCGGCTGCCGGTTCGCGCAGCAACTGACGCCGATGCTGGGCACGCAATCGCTCAGTTCGACCTGCTCCGCCGAAGGCGAGGCAGGAACGACGGTCGAAACCGTCGTGGTCACCAACAAGGGAGAGGATGGTTTCTTCGTCATCATCCCCGGCCTTGAGGAAATGGGGCCGCTGCAATCATGTTTGTGACGTTTTGGAGGTCAGCATGCGTGTTTTTGGTCTATCTGTCGCGATGGTTCTCGTGCTGGCTGCGGGCCAAGCCTCGGCGGCGGGCATCGATCTATCCAAGCCCTATGGCAACAAGTCCGGCTGCATCAACAAGAACGGCCAGAAGGTCTATGCGGAAGACATGCTGCTGCTGAACGCTACGGAATTCATCACCGCGACCAACGCCTGCACCTTTACCGACAGGAAGATACAGGCTGACGGTTCTCTGGTGGTAAAGTCAATGTGCGAGGCAGACGGCGGGGATGGTCAGTCGCCGATACAGTTCACCATCAAGCGCAGTCCCAAGAACGCCAAGAAGCTGGTGATCGCGGATGAGGATGGCACTGTCTACGGGGAAGTGTCCCGGTGCCGATGACGCGCAAGTTTCCATCGACGCCGTCGATTTCAGGCGACCAGCGCATCCAGTTCCGGCAACAGCACGACGCTTTCCTGTTCGTTGGGATCGGTGCGGGCAATCACGGCCGAGGACGGGGCGCCGCTCAGATTGGCCGGCAGATGCGGCACGCCGGCGGGAATATAGAAAAGGTCACCTGCCTTGACGACGATATGATGCTCAAGCCGGTCGCCATACCAAGTATGGACTTCGCCGGAGAGGACATAGATCGCCGTTTCATGGCTCTCGTGCATATGTGCCTTGGCACGAGCGCCGGGTGGCATGGTGAGCAAGTGCATGCAGATGCCGGAAGAGCCGACGGTCTCCGTGGCAATGCCGGCGAAATAGGTCAATCCCTGCTTGCCTTCATAAGTGCTTTCAGGGCGGATAAGATGACAAGTGGGTTTGGGCGACATCGGGAAACTCCGGGCGTCGATTGAGTGGGACAAGACCAATGGGACAGGGCGAGTGGAAAACAACATCGCAATAAAAGCAATCGGATTCCGGCCGGAGCCGCAGGGACGGGAACAGGCGGGCGGCAGCCGATGACAGGGACTTCGCCAGCCGTCGTCGCGGCAAGCAAACTCGGACTGACCTTCCAGACCAATGACGGGCCGGTGCAGGCGCTGTCCAATGTCGATCTCACCATCGGCAAGGGGGAGTTCGTCTCCTTTATCGGGCCCTCCGGCTGCGGCAAGACCACGCTGCTGCGCGTTATCGCCGATCTGGAGAAGCCGACCTCGGGGACGATTTCGGTCAACGGCATGACAGCAGAACAGGCACGCGAGAAACGCGCCTATGGCTATGTCTTCCAGGCCGCCGCGCTGTTTGCCTGGCGCACCATCGAGCGCAATGTCGGGCTGCCTTTGGAGATCATGGGCCTGTCCAAGGCAGAGCAGGCGCAACGCATCAAGCGCACGCTCGATCTCGTCAACCTCTCGGGATTCGAGAAGAAATATCCCTGGCAGCTCTCGGGCGGCATGCAGCAGCGCGCCTCGATCGCCCGCGCGCTGGCCTTCGACGCCGACCTGCTGCTGATGGACGAGCCGTTCGGTGCTCTGGACGAGATCGTGCGCGATCATCTCAACGAGCAATTGCTGGAACTGTGGGGGCGGACCAACAAGACCATCTGCTTCGTCACCCATTCCATTCCGGAAGCGGTGTATCTGTCGACGCGCATCGTCGTCATGTCGCCTCGTCCCGGTCGCGTCAGCGATGTGATCGAGTCGACGCTGCCGAAAGAACGGCCGCTCGACATCCGCGAGACGCCGGAGTTTCTGGCGATCGCAGCGCGCGTGCGCGACGGGCTGCGGGCAGGGCACAGCTATGATGATTGAGGGGGCGAACGATGGGCTTCCTCCTCTCCCCAACGGGGAGAGGGTGGCCGGAGCGAAGCGGAGGTCGGGTGAGGGGGCGGCACCGACAGATCCGACCAAAAGAAGGGTCGGGGCAACCGAGCGCGCCCGAAAGCTGCGGTTTGACGAGACCGAAGCCGAGTACAGGCTTTGGGGAGAACTGAGGGGCCGTCACCTCAACGGCTACAAATTTGTGAGACAGGTGCCGCTTGGGCCATTCATCGCTGATTTTGTTTGCCGTGAGATGGGCCTGATTGTCGAACTCGACGGCAGCCAACACGCGGATTCACCAACCGATCCGGCCAGAACAGCTTGGCTGAATGGCCATGGTTATTCGGTTCTCCGGTTCTGGAACCATGAGGTTTTGGCCGAACGTCGAGCGGTCCTGGATACGATCTTGGCTTGCCTGGACGGAAAGATTTCTACCCCCTCACCCGACCTCCGCTTCGCTCCGGCCACCCTCTCCCCGTCGGGGAGAGGAGGGCGCGTACCTGGCGAGACCGGCTAGATGGACACCTTCCGCGACAAGCTCATTCCCGTGACCTCGATCCTCGCTGGCGTCGTCGTCCTCTGGTATATCTTCGCCGTCATCCTCAACACGCCGTTCCAGCGTGATCTCGATCGCCGCGCCGGTGAAACGCCTGCCTTGAGCGAGTTCATCGGCAAGACGCTGTCGCAGCCGAAGCCGACGCTGCCGGCGCCGCATCAGGTGGCGGTGAATTTCTTCGAAAACACGTTTCTGCGGTCCATCACCTCGAACCGCAGCCTCGTCTACAATGCCTGGGTGACACTGTCGTCGACGCTGCTTGGCTTTGCCTTCGGCACGGCGCTCGGCATCATCATTGCTGTCGGTATCGTGCATGTGGCGACGCTCGACCGCAGCCTGATGCCGTGGATCATTGCCTCGCAGACGATTCCCATCCTGGCGGTGGCGCCGATGATCATCGTCGTGCTGGCGGCGGTCGGCATCACCGGCCTGGTCCCAAAGGCGATGATCTCGACCTATCTGTCGTTCTTTCCGGTGACCGTGGGCATGGTGAAAGGGCTGCGTTCGCCCGAGATCATGCATCTCGACCTGATGCACACCTACAATGCCAGCCGTGCGCAGACCTTCTGGAAATTGCGCGTGCCGGCCTCGGTGCCGTTCCTGTTCACCTCGATGAAGGTGGCGGTGGCGGCAAGCCTGGTCGGCGCCATCGTCGGCGAACTGCCGACCGGCGCTGTCGCCGGCATCGGCGCCAAGCTGTTGGCAGGCGCCTATTACAGCCAGTCCATTGACATCTGGTCGGCGCTGGTCGCAGGCTCGGTGGTGGCCGCGCTTCTGGTCATGGTGGTCGGCATTGCCGGGCGCATCGTCGATCGCTCCATGGGCGGGAGGCCGGCATGAACTGGCTGAAACCTTCCTGGCAAGCGGTGCTGGCCATTGTGCTCTGCCTGATCGCGGTCGCGCTTGGTGCGACGTCGAAGCCGGAGGCGGCTGCGCTTGCGGACCCAACGGTCAGCATCAACTATCCTTATCTCGGAACCAAAAGCTTGATGTTCGGCCTGGCCATGCTGGCGGCGCTGATCTCAATGACCAGGATTCCGCCCCTTGCGGAAGCGGCGGTGCTCTTTGTCGGCGCTCACCTGATCGCCTGGCTGCTGATATCGGGCATCACAGGTTTTGAGGGCACCGCATTGGCGCCGTATTTCCTGCTGCTCGCAGCCGCATGGCTGCTTGGTTGGCGTTGCGTGGCGGTGCTGTCGTCATTGCGTCCTTTCGCCAGTTGGGCATGGACGGGCTTGCGCCTGATCATCCCGGCCATCTTCGGCGCCTGGATCCTGATCATCTGGGAAGCGGTGACGCGAGGCGCGGGCATCCCCTTCATTCTGTTGCCGCCGCCTAGCGCCATCGGCGTGCGCATCGCCGATTCGCTGCCTGTGCTCGGCGCCGATGTCCGACAGACCATCTTCAAGGCGGTTGTCTTCGGCTATGTCGTGGGCAGTGGCGCCGGCTTCATCGCCGCGGTGCTCGCCGACCGTGTGCCGTTCCTGCGGCGCGGGCTGCTGCCGATCGGCAATATGGTCTCGGCGTTGCCGATCATTGGCGTCGCACCGATCATGGTCATGTGGTTCGGCTTCGACTGGCAGTCCAAGGCGGCGGTGGTCATCATCATGACCTTCTTCCCGATGCTGGTGAACACGGTTGCCGGCCTTGCCGCCTCGGGCCACATGGAACGCGACCTGATGCGCACCTATGCGTCGGGTTATTGGCAGACGCTGCTGAAGCTCAGGCTGCCGGCAGCAGCTCCATTCATCTTCAACGCGCTGAAGATCAACTCGACGCTGGCGCTGATCGGCGCCATCGTCGCCGAGTTCTTCGGCACGCCTGTCGTCGGCATGGGCTTCCGCATCTCGACCGAAGTCGGGCGGATGAACATCGACATGGTCTGGGCCGAAATCGCAGTTGCAGCACTTGCGGGTTCGGTCTTTTATGGCGTGGTCGCTCTTGTCGAAAGAGCCGTCACGTTTTGGCATCCCTCTGTCCGTGGTGGATAGGGGCGGTGGGTTTAGGGCACTAACTTCAGAGGGTAATAAAATGAAAAGACTGATTATTCCCGTTCTGGCCGGCGCGATGTCGCTGGCGGCTTTCCAGGCAATGGCCGCCGACAAGGTGACCTTGCAGCTGAAATGGGTCACGCAGGCTCAGTTTGCCGGCTACTATGTCGCCAAGGCCAAGGGTTTCTATGAGGCCGAGGGCCTCGACGTCGACATCAAGCCGGGCGGTCCGGATATTGCCCCCGAGCAGGTGATCGCCGGCGGCGGCGCCGACGTCATCGTCGACTGGATGGGCGGTGCATTGGCCGCCCGCGAGAAGGGCGTGCCGCTGGTCAACATCGCCCAGCCGTTCAGGAAGGCCGGCATGGAGCTGGTCTGCCCGAAGGACGGCCCGATCAAGACCGAAGCCGACTTCAAGGGCCACACGCTCGGCGTCTGGTTCTTCGGCAACGAATATCCGTTCTATGCCTGGATGAACAAGCTTGGCCTCAAGACCGATGGCGGTCCGGACGGTGTCACCGTCCTGAAGCAGAGCTTCGACGTGCAGCCGCTGATCCAGAAGCAGGCGGATTGCATCTCGGTCATGACCTACAACGAGTACTGGCAGCTGATCGATGCCGGCTACAAGCCGGAACAGCTGACCGTGTTCAACTACTCTGCGATGGGCAACGACCTGCTCGAAGACGGGCTTTATGCGTCGGAAGACAAGCTCAAGGATCCGGCCTTCGAGGACAAGATGGTGCGTTTCGTGCGCGCTTCGATGAAGGGCTGGAAATACGCCATCGACAACAATGACGAAGCAGCAGGCATCGTCATGGACGGCGGCGGCCAGGACGAAAACCACCAGAAACGGATGATGAGCGAAGTCGCCAAGCTGATCGACAATGCCGACGGCAAGCTCGATCCGGCAACCTACGAGCGCACCGCCAAGGCGCTGCTCGACCAGAAGATCATCACCAAGGAGCCGACCGGCGCCTACACCACCGCCATCACGGACAAGGCGGTCAAGTAAGCCTAGCTGGCAACATCTCGATCTCGAACGGCGCCTCTGGCAGAAGTGCTAGAGGCGCCGTTCCTTTATGGTGTTCATGACGAAGCTGGTCTCGATTGAGGCGACGCATTTCAATCGCGCGATCTTTTCCTTGATGAAGCGCTCGTACTGCTCGAGGCTTCCGGTCACCACCTTCAGCACATAGTCGCGCGAACCGGTGACGAGGTGGCATTCCAGCACCTCTTCCCAGCTGCGGATTGCGCCCTCGAACATGACGATCTCGTCCTCGTTCTGGCGGCTGAGCCGGATTGTGGCGATGGCGACCATGCTCCAGCCGAAGGCTGAGGGATCGACCAGCGTGGTGTAGCCCCTGATGACGCCGGTTTCCTCCAACCGCCGCACCCGCCGCAGGCAGGGCGAGGGCGACAGGCCGATCCGTTCGGCAAGCTCGTTGTTGGTGATGCGGGCGTCGGCCTGCAGCTCGCGCAGGATCTTGCGGTCGAAATCATCAGCTATCTTCTGCTGCACTTTCGGTCTCTCCAGGCAACTTGTTGCGGGAATGCAGCCATGCGAGCCGCAGAATAGCAAGGACTGGCGGATCGGGATCGCATAAATTGCCGCGACACTCCTCGAAAAAGGCAGGAAAGATCATGACCGCGCCACGCCCGTCGAAAACCCATATCGGTAACCACAAGCTCCATCCGGAAACGCTGATGCTGAGCTACGGCTTCGATCCGCAGCTTTCGGAGGGCGCGGTCAAGCCGCCGGTGTTCCTGACCTCGACCTTCGTCTTCAAGTCGGCGGAAGAGGGACGAGACTTCTTCGATTACACGTCCGGCCGCAAGGAGCCGCCGAGCGGCACGGCGTCGGGCCTGGTCTATTCGCGCTTCAACCATCCCAACAGCGAGATCGTCGAGGACCGGCTGGCGGTCTATGAGGGAACGGATGCCTGCATCCTGTTTTCGTCAGGCATGTCGGCGATCGCCACGACGCTGCTGGCCTATGTCCGTCCGGGCGATGTCATCCTGCATTCGCAGCCGCTCTATGGCGGCACCGAGACGCTTTTGACGCGCACGCTTTCCGGTTTCGGCATCGGCGCTGTCGGCTTCGCGGACGGCGTCGACAAGACGGCTGTGCGCGCCGCCGCCAAAGCTGCAGCCGCGAAGGGCCGCGTGTCGGTCATCCTGATCGAGACGCCGTCAAATCCGACCAACAGCCTGGTCGATATCGCGCTGATGCGGACAATCGCCGACGAGATCGGCGCGAGCCAAGGGTCGACGCCGATCGTCATCTGCGACAACACGCTGCTCGGCCCGGTATTCCAGCGGCCGATCGAACACGGCGCCGATGTCTCCGTCTATTCGCTGACCAAATATGTCGGCGGCCATTCCGACCTGATCGCGGGTGCGGCCATGGGCAGCAAGGCGGTCACCAAGCCGATCAAGGCGCTGCGCGGCGCGATCGGTACGCAGCTCGATCCGCATTCCTGCTGGATGCTCGGCCGCTCGCTGGAGACGCTGTCGATCCGAATGGAGCGGGCCAATGACAATGCGCGCCTGGTCGCCGAATTCCTGCGCGACCACGCCAAGGTCGAGAAGGTGCATTATCTGCCGTTCCTTGGCGAGGACACACCAGCGGGCCGCGTCTACAGGGCGCAATGCAGCGGCGCCGGCTCGACCTTCTCCTTTGATATCAAGGGCGGGGAGAAGGCTGCTTTCGCGTTTCTCAACGGGCTGCAGATCTTCAAGCTGGCGGTAAGCCTCGGCGGAACGGAATCGCTGGCCAGCCACCCCGCGGCCATGACCCATTCGGGCATTCCCTTCAACGTGCGCCAGCGCATCGGCGTGCTGGAGACCACGGTCAGGCTGTCGATCGGTGTCGAGCACCCGGACGATCTGATCGCCGACCTGACGCAGGCGCTGGCGGCGGTCTGATCGCCGTCATTCCACTGAAATCCGGGATGGGCAGGCATCAGGCTCGTCCGCCATCACATATGCGTGCACCAAGGATACTTTTGGCGGGCTGGCCGTTGTGCTGACGCATCCCTGCGCTGGGGAGCCGCAGCGTGTCATCCAACGGAGGTTTCTAAAAATGCGCATGCATTCCTTTTCGCCGATCGTTTCGGCACTCGCCGTCTCTGCTTCCATCTTCCTTGCCTCGCCCGCCTTGGCCGACATGGAAAAATTCAAGGCGACGCTCGACGGCGGCCAGCAAAACCCGCCCATCACCACGAAGGGCAAGGGCACGGCCACTCTCACGTTCGACACGGCCAAGAAGAAGCTCAGCTGGAACGTCAAATATTCAGGCCTCAGCGGACCAGCAACGGGCGCGCACATTCACGGCCCGGCGGCGATGGGTGCAAACGCCGACCCGGTCATCCCATTCAAAAAGCTCAAGAGCCCGATCAGGGGATCTGAAACGCTGACGGATGCCCAGGCGGCTGACTTGGAGGCAGGCAAATATTACGTCAACATCCATACATCAGCCAACCAGGACGGCGAAATCCGCGGCCAGATCGAAAAGGCGAAGTAGTACAGGTTGTTTCGAAAGAAGGGGCGGGCGACCGCCCCTTCTTTCTGAATCACGCCTTGTCGCGGATCTGGGTCATCGTGCGGGTCGGCGTGATCGCTTCGGGATCAAGCCTGATTTCGACGATCGCCGGCTTGCCGCTGGCGAGGGCACGCTCGAAGGCCGGGGCGAAATCGGTGGTCTTCTCGACCGTTTCGCCATGACCGCCATAGGCACGGGCAAGGGCCGCGAAGTCGGGATTCCTGAGATCCGTGGCCACCACGCGGCCGGGATATTCGCGCTCCTGGTGCATGCGGATGGTGCCGTAGATGCCGTTGTTGACGACGACGACGACGATCGGCAGGTCGTATTGCACGGCAGTAGCGAATTCCTGCCCGTTCATCAGGAAGCAGCCGTCGCCGGCAAAGGCAACCACGGTGCGGTCTGGAAACAGCTCTTTGGCGGCGACCGCGGCAGGCGTGCCATAGCCCATCGAGCCCGAGGTCGGCGCTGCCTGCGTGGCAAAGCGGCGGAAGCGGTGGAAGCGATGCACCCAGGTGGCGTAATTGCCGGCGCCGTTGGTCAGGATGGCGTCATCGGGCAACATCTTTTCCAGGTAGTTCATGATCGGTCCCATCTGGACGGAACCGGGGCCGCTTTCCGGCGGGGTCGACCAGTCGAGATAGGCGGCGTGCAGGCGTCCGGTTTCGCTGGCCCAGCTTGGCGACGCCGGCCCTTTTCTTCTGGCGAAAAACCGAACGAAGGCGGAAGGCGAGGCGTTGATCGCCAGTGTCGGCCGGTAGACGCGGCCGAGTTCGCCGGCGTCAGCATGGACATGGACCAGTGCCTGGTCTGGGTAGGGGCTTTTCAGCAGTGTGTAGTCGGACGACGGCATTTCGCCCATGCGGCCGCCGATGAGCAGCACGAGGTCGGCCTGCTTGATCGCTGTCGCCAGCTTCGGATTGATGCCGATGCCGACATCGCCGGCATAGTTCGGATGGAGATGGTCGAACAGCATCTGGCGGCGGAAGGAGCAGCCGACCGGCAGCGACCACGCTTCGGCTATGCGCGTGATTTCCTGAACAGCAACAAAATCCCAACGCGTGCCGCCCAGAATTGCTATCGGCCGTTTTGCGGCATTGAGCAGCGCGTCCAGCCGGTCGAGCTCGGCCTCACTGGGAGAGGTTTCGACGCGCGTGTAATGCAAGGCTTCGGGCGCCTCGACTAGACTTGTCAGCATGTCTTCCGGCAGCGAGATGACGACCGGGCCGGGACGGCCCGATGTCGCCACCGCGAAGGCGCGGGTGACGAATTCCGGGATGCGCGAGGCATCGTCGATCTCGACCACCCATTTGGCGATATCGCCAAAAAAGCGCTTATAGTCGACTTCCTGGAATGCTTCACGCTCCTTGGCGTGGCTGGCGACCTGGCCGATAAACAGGATGAGGGGAACCGAATCCTGCATGGCGATGTGGATGCCGGCCGAAGCGTTGGTGGCGCCAGGGCCGCGAGTGACGAAACAGATGCCGGGCTTGCCGGTCAGGCGGCCGTGGCAATCGGCCATCATGGCGGCACCGCCTTCCTGGCGGCAGACGATGGTGCGGATCGCCGAATCGTGCAGCGCGTCGAGCACCGCCAGATAGGATTCACCGGGCACGCAATAGATGCGGTCGGTGCCGTTGGCTTCGAGCGCGTCGACGATCAGTTGTCCGCCGGTCTTCATTGTCCAGACTTCTCCAGTTCGGCAAGGATTTCTTGCGTGTGTTCGCCCAGGCGCGGCGATGGGCGCTCATAGACCAGCGGCGTGCCTGACATCACCATCGGCGCACGCACTGAAGGCAGAAGATTGCCATGGCCGTCGTCGAGGTCGAGCCGCATGCCGCGCGCGATCGTCTGCGGGTCGGCGAACATCTGGCCGATCGTATTGATCGGGCTCGCCGGCACGCTTGCTGCCTCCAGCTTTGCCAGCAGCGGATCGCGATCAAAAACCTTCAGCGCCTCGATCATGTGCTCGCGCAGCTTGACCCGGTTGGCGACGCGGGCAGGGTTGGTGGCGAAGTCGGGATTTGCAGGCAAATCGTCCAGTCCGACAGCGGCGCAGAATTTGGCGAACTGGCCGTCATTGCCGACAGCCAGGATGATATGGCCGTCCCGGACCGGCACCACCTCGTAGGGGGCGATGTTCATATGTGCATTGCCCATCTGGACCGGCGATTTGCCGGAGACGAGATAGTTGAGGTTTTGGTTGCCGAGCGCCGAGATCTGGGTGTCGAAGAGCGCCATGTCGATGTGCTGGCCTTCGCCGGTCTGTTCGGCGTGGCGTAGTGCCGCCTGGATGGCGATGACCGAATAGAGGCCGGTGAAGATGTCCGAGATGGCAACGCCGGCTTTTTGCGGCTCACGGCCGACCTCGCCGGTGATCGACATCATGCCGGCCATGGCCTGGATGATGAAGTCGTAGCCGGCGCGTGGCGCATACGGGCCGTCCTGGCCGAAGCCGGTGATCGAGCAATAGATGAGGCGCGGGTTGATCTTGCGCAGGCTGTCATAGTCGAGGCCGTATTTCTTCAGGCCGCCGAGCTTGAAGTTCTCGATCAGCACGTCTGAAGTCGCGACCAACCGGCGCACCGTCTCGGCACCTTCCGGCGTCGAGAAATCGATGGCGATGGAGCGCTTGCCGCGATTGCAGGAATGGTAATAGGCGGCCGACAGGTTCTCGCCGTCCTTGCCCATGACGAAGGGCGGGCCCCATTTGCGGGTGTCGTCGCCGCCATCGGGGCTCTCGACCTTGATGACATCGGCGCCAAGATCGGCAAGCAATTGCCCGGCCCATGGCCCGGCAAGGATGCGGGCGAGTTCGACGACGCGGACGCCTTTCAGCGGGGGCTCAGCCATGGATCACCGTGGTTGCTGCAATCACCTTGATTGCTGCGAAAGCAGAGCCTCTATCAAGCCCTGCAACGGCTGTCACGGCTCTTGCGATGGGCCAATCCGTCACGCTTTCAGGGTACCGTCGGCCCAGGCGGCGAAATCGTCCATGATAATGTCGCGATTCACCTCGTTCAGGCTTTCGTGGCGGGTGTCGGCGTAAACCTTTGAAACCAGATTCGAAAAGCCCATCTTGCGCATGCGATTGGCAAGGTGGGTGATCCCTTTGCCGTGGTCCGAGGCAGGATCCTTTTCGCCGCCGACGATGCTGACGGGGAGATCGCGCCGGATGTCGGCAAAGCCGGCATCCTTGCCGCCGTTGAGCGCCATGCCGACGACGTCGCGCCACATCGACACCGAAGCATCCCAGCCGCACAAGGGATCGGCGATGTATTTCGCCACTTCCGCTTCATCGCGCGACAGCCAGTCGAACAGCGTGCGGTGGTTGGGCACCGCCTTGCCCCAGGCCTGGAAGGTGAGTTTCGGCAGCAGCCGCGACGGCACGTCAGAGCCGAGCCGCATCCGTTCCCAGGCAAGGATGCCGAGCGCCAGTTGGCCGAGCAGACCTTGAGAAAAATTGCCGTTCCAGATCGCGGCGGCATGAACGCGCGGCGAATGGCGCAGCAGGTAGTTCAGCGCCATGGACGCACCCATCGAATGACCAAACAGGATGACCGGCCGGTTCGGGCATTCGCTGGCGATGACATCGTGAATGGCATCGACGTCGGCGATCACCTTGGCCGGACCGTCCTTGCCGGCGAACCTGCCGAGTAGCGCGTCGGGGGCCTTGGTCGCACCGTGGCCACGATGATCATGGACATAGACGTGGAAGCCGCGCGCAGAGAGAAAATCGGCAAAGCGGTCATAGCGCGCGGCGTGCTCGGCCAGGCCGTGATTGATCTGGATGACCGCACGCGGCCGGCCATCGGCCTGCTTGACGTAAAGATTGAGATCGGCACCGGTCGGCGAGGCAACCACGCGCTGCTGGCTGAATGACATGCCGCCTGGTCTCCGCCCTTGCTCTATTGTTGTTGGCTTTGTTTGCGCTGGCCCCGGTTTTGCGTCAATCCGCCGTGCCTGCTTTTCCGCGACGATGTTTCTTGCGTTTGGCCAGCAAAATATCGCAATTCTGACATGGAGACAGCTTCAGTCTGTCGTCCACTTCTTCAGCCGGGGATTTTCCATGCGCATTGGTGTCGTTTTCGGATTGGCCGTATTGGCGGCGTCGCTGGCTGGTGTGGCGCGTGCCGACGTCAAGATGAGCGGCAGCTTCGTTGCCGACGCCGCCTGTCCGGCGACGCAAGCCATCAAGAATGGCAAGAATCCCGGTAATGTCTCGACCGACGCCGGGCAGAGCTACCAGCTGCTGGCCGGCAACAAGGATGCGCCGACGCATTACCTCATCCTGGTGCCGGGCGCCGATCCGGAGCGCCGCTGGGTGAAGGTCAGCTGCGGCCATATCTCCGGCAGCAGCGCCGCGACCGTGCCGGCAGCACCTGGCGGGCAAGCCAAGCCGGCGGCGTCGGGAAAACCCGAATACGTCTTCGCGCTGAGCTGGCAGCCGGCCTTCTGCGAGACCAAGTCGAGCAAGACCGAATGCAAGGCGCAGAGTTCCGGTGATTTCGACGCGACGCATTTCACCTTGCACGGGCTGTGGCCGCAGCCGAACGGCAATTTCTATTGCCAGGCGACTGCGAGCGACAAGGCCAACGACAATCCGGCTCACTGGAAGGACCTGCCGCCGGTCAATTTGGACGCCAGCACCCGCACGGAACTCGACCAGGTGATGCCGGGGACAGCTTCGAAGCTCGAACGGCATGAATGGATCAAGCACGGCACCTGCTACGGCAAGAGCCAGCAGGACTATTTTTCCGACGCGCTAAACCTGATGCGCGCGGTGAACAGCTCGCCGGTGCGCGATCTCTTTGCCAAGAACATCGGCGGAAAGCTGACGGCGGACCAGATCCGTGGCGCTTTCGATACTGCCTTCGGGGCGGGAGCAGGGGACCGCGTGCGCGTTTCCTGCGTCATCGATCCGTCGAGCGGCCGGCGGCTGATCGGCGAACTGACGCTTGGCCTTGCCGGCCCGATCGGACCCAACAGCTCGCTCAAGGATCTGTTGCTGGCTTCGGTGCCGACCAACAAGGCCGGTTGCCCGACCGGCACCGTCGACGCGATCGGGTTCCAGTAAGGACGCGGCGGGTCGAGCCCGGCGAGACCATGCCGAACGGCAAGGCGACGTAAAAGACGCTGGCGAGATAGATCTCAAGGACGCAGGACCGACGGAAAACGTTCCGGTTCGGCGGACACTTCCGCGTGTGACCGGCCAGATATGGCAAAAGCGATTGCCGTTCGCCGCCGCATCGCCTACATAGCGGCCAACCTCCACCCAATTCGACAAATCCAGTCAGTTTTCTGGGCCAGTCAGTTTTTTTAGGGAAAGCGCGCGTGGCACGCCAGTTCATCTATCACATGGCCGGCCTCAACAAGGCCTATGGCACCAAGAAGGTGCTTGAGAATGTCCATCTCTCTTTCTATCCGGACGCCAAGATCGGCATCCTCGGCCCTAACGGGTCGGGCAAGTCGACGATCCTCAAGATCATGGCCGGGCTCGACAAGGAGTGGAACGGCGAGGCCTGGCTGGCTGAAGGCGCCACTGTCGGCTACCTGGCACAGGAGCCGGCGCTCGATCCGGACAAGACCGTGTTCGAAAACATCATGGAAGGCGTCGCCGCCAAGACCGCTATCATCGAGCGCTACAACGAATTGATGATGAACTATTCCGACGAGACGGCCGACGAGTCGGCCAAGCTCCAGGACGAGATGGACCGGCTCAACCTGTGGGATCTCGAACAGCAGGTCGAGATGGCGATGGAAGCGCTGGGCTGCCCGCCCAAGGATTCGGAAGTCACCAAGCTTTCGGGCGGCGAGCGCCGCCGCGTGGCACTTTGCCAGCTCTTGCTGCGCCAGCCCGACCTTTTGCTGCTCGACGAACCGACCAACCATCTCGACGCTGAAACCACGGCGTGGCTGGAAAAGCATCTGCGGGCCTATCCGGGCGCCGTGATGATCATCACCCACGATCGTTACTTCCTCGACAATGTCACCGGCTGGATCCTCGAACTCGACCGCGGCCGCGGCATTCCCTATGAGGGCAATTACACCAAATATCTCGAAGCCAAAGCCAAGCGCCTCAAGCAGGAAGGCCGCGAGGACGACGCCCGCCAGCGCGCCATCGGCCGCGAGCGCGAATGGATCCAGTCGAGCCCGAAGGCCCGCCAGACCAAATCCAAGGCGCGTATCCAGGCGTTCCAGGACCTTTTGGATGCGGCAGACAAGCGGCGTCCGAGCGATACGCAGATCGTCATTCCGCATGGCGAGCGGCTCGGCAATGTGGTGATCGAGGCGGAAGGCCTGTCGAAGGGCTTTGGCGACACGCTGCTAATCGACGGCCTGGAATTCAAGCTGCCGCCCGGCGGCATCGTCGGCGTCATCGGCCCGAACGGCGCCGGCAAGACGACGCTGTTCCGCATGATCACCGGCCAGGAAAAGCCGGATGCCGGCTCCGTCCGCGTCGGCGAGACGGTCAAGCTCGGCTATGTCGATCAGAGCCGCGATGCGCTCGATCCGTCAAAGACGGTGTGGGAAGAGATTTCCGGCGGCGCCGAAGTGGTCAAGCTCGGCAAGTTCGAGGCCAACACGCGTGCCTATTGCGCCTCGTTCAATTTCCGTGGCGGCGACCAGCAGCAGAAGGTCGGCAATCTCTCCGGCGGCCAGCGCAACCGCGTGCATCTGGCCAAGATGCTGAAGACTGGCGGCAACGTGCTGCTGCTCGACGAACCGACCAACGATCTCGATACGGAAACGCTTGCCGCACTCGAAGACGCGTTGGAAAACTTCGGTGGTTGCGCGGTCATCATCTCGCACGATCGTATGTTCCTCGACCGCTTGGCGACGCATATCCTCGCCTTCGAGGGCGACAGCCATGTCGAATGGTTCGAGGGCAATTTCGAGGATTACGAACAGGACAAGATCCGCCGCCTCGGCCCCGATGCCGTCAATCCGCACCGTATGACCTACAAGAGGCTGACGCGGTAGAGGGATTTCCGGGCGGCGATCTCAAACGAGCGTGGGAGCTCACATGGCTGATTGGTCCGCCGCTCAGTACCTGAAATTCGAGGATGAGCGCACGCGTCCAGCGCGTGATCTTGTCGCACAAGTACCGGTCGACTTCCCGCGCCGGGTCGTCGACATCGGCTGCGGGCCGGGCAACTCGACCGAACTGCTTGTCGGGCGCTGGCCGAACGCTGAGGTGAGCGGCTTCGACACCTCAGCCGATATGATCGAGAAGGCGAGGACACGCCTGCCCGAGGTCACCTTTGACCTGGCCGATGCATCGAAGTGGCAGCCGGCTGAGCCGGTCGACGTGATCTTCGCCAATGCGGTGTTCCAGTGGCTGCCCGAGCATCCCAAGGTCTTCCAGCGGCTGATGGGCTTCCTGGCGCCAGGCGGCGCGCTCGCCGTTCAGATGCCCGATAATATGGGCGAAGACTCCCACCGCCTGATGCGGGAGACCGCCGCCGAAATGCCGTTTGCCGAAAAGATGAAGGGCGCGGCGCGCGGGCCGTTGCCGCTGGTGTCGTTCTACTATGACCTCCTGTCGCCGCTCAGCGATCGGCTGGACATCTGGCACACCATCTACAACCACCCGCTTGCCGATGCCGAAGCGATCGTCGAATGGGTGAAATCGACGGGCCTGAAGCCCTTTGTCGATCCACTCGATGCAAACGAGAAGGCGCTGTTCCTCGACAGCTACACGACCAAGATCGCCAAGGCCTATCCGAAGACGGCAAACGGCAAGGTGCTCTTGCGCTTTCCTCGCATCTTCATCGTCGCCAAGCGGGCCTGATTATCCACGTTGCACGATGCCCATTGCCGCCGCTTGACCCGGTTTCGCCGCCATGCGCATTTCATCACCTTGGGATCACAATGCCCGTATGGCAGGGGTGGGCCCGTGTGGCAGGGGTGGGCTCGCGTGGCAGGGGGTGAATGATGACACTGAACAAGATGCTTTTCGGCGGCGGCGTGTGCGCGGCGGCACTTCTGGCGTTCTCGATCTCGGCGGAGGCCAAGCGAGCGCGCTGCTTCACCAGCGATGACGGCTATTTTCCGTGCAGCTATCGCGCGATCGATGATACCGGCAGTTTCCGCATCTCGGCGCCGGGCTATCCGACCTATGTCCTGGAGATCGACGGGCCAGGCTTTGCCTATGGCTATGTCAATCTCGGCCGCCGCAATGTGCCGCTGCCGGGGCAGTTCGTGCGCAGCCGCGACGACGGTGCCTGCTGGAACAACCCGCAGACCAACACCAAGCTCTGCGCCTGGTGAAACCAGGTTTAAGTCGGCCTAAACCTTTGGTTTAAGTCGGCGTAAACCGCCTCGGTGAGAAAACTGTTGCGCCGGAGCATTCCGGCGCCCACATGAAGCCCGCAACGCCTGCGGATGGGACGGACTGGATATATGCATCGCGTCATCATCAGCGGCATCGGCGTAGAAATCCCTGAAGCCAAGATCACCAATGAAGAGCTGGTTGCCAGCTTCAATGCCTGGGTCGACACGGAGAATGCGCGCCGCCTGGGCACCGACGAGCCGCCGCTGTCGAAATCGGACAGCGACTTCATCGTCCACGCCTCAGGCGTGCGCACCCGTCATGTGATCGAGCGCGAAGGCATTCTCGATCCGACCCGCATGGCGCCGCGCATTCCGGCACGGCCCGACGATGCGTTGTCGCTCGAAGCCGAGTTCGGCATTGCCTCGGCCAAAAAAGCTCTCGACCATGCCGGGTTGAAGCCGTCGGATATCGATCTGGTTATCTGTTCGGCCTCGCATCACCAGCGGCCCTATCCGGCGATCGCCATCGAAATGCAGGAGGCGCTGGGGACCAAGGGCGCCGGCTTCGACATGGGGCTTGGCTGCTCTTCGGCTGCCGCCGCCCTGCACATTGCCGTCAATCTTGTGCGGTCGGGCGCGCACAAGCGCATTCTGGTGACGACGCCGGAGATCATTACCGGTCATCTCAATTTCCGCGACCGGCAGACACATTTCATCTTCGGCGACGCTTCGGTGTCGATGGTGGTCGAGGGGCTGGCGCAGGGCGACAAGCGGCCGGGACGTTTCGAGGTGCTCGACACGCGCATCTGGACGCAGATGTCCAACAACATCCGCACCAATCTGGGCTACCATACCCGCACCGCCCAGGATGATCCCTACATGATCAATCTGGAAGGCAATCTGATCAAGCAGGTCGGCAACAAGGTGTTCAAGGAAGTCACCGTCGCCGGGCAGAAATTCATCGTCGAATTCCTCGCCGAGCACGGGCTGACGCCGCAGGCGATCCGGCGCTTCTGGCTGCATCAGGCCAATGCGCGCATGAATGCGATGATCCTGAAACTGTCATTCGGCCATGAGGTCGATCATGACCGCGCGCCGATGGTACTGGAACGGCTGGGCAATACGGCGGGCGCCGGCGCCATCGTTGCACTTTCGGAGAACCACGCCGACATGAAACCCGGCGATTTCGGCCTGATCTGCGCCTTCGGCGCGGGCTATTCGATAGGCGGCGCGCTGCTCAGAATGCTTTGAACCAGACGCGTCGGGCTGGTGCAAACGGCACCAGCATCGGCATCCGCCTGGCATAGTCGTCATAAGCGGTTCCAAGTTCGCCACGCAGGAATCGCTCCTCCAGCCTTGCTTTCATAACGATGCCGATGGTCAGCAGGACGGCGCCGGCAATGCCCCAGGCGGTGCCTTTCGCCGCCATGGTGGCGAGGATCGCCAGAAGCAGGCCGGTGTAGATCGGGTGGCGGACGAGCCCGTACGGGCCGGTGTCGACGACACGATGCTCGGCCTTGGCGGTTACCGTGCCCGACCAGAGGCGGCCGAGATGCAGGCGGGCCCACCAGGCGAATGCCAGACCGATCGCGATCAGAACAACGCAGATCCACGCCTCAATGGGGTTCGGAATCCAAAGCCGAAGCCGGCCTTCATAGCCGTGCGCAGGGATGAACAACAGCGTCGCCCCGAACACCGTCACGACCCGATATCGCAACTCGGCCTGCAAGCCGGCGCGCCTTTGCGCCGGATCGGCCCAGAAGGCAGCTGCGAGCCAGGACACCAGCCAGATCAGCCAGAGCGCGGCGATTGCAGGAGCGGGATGCATGACAAGGTTCCTTGGTCTGGAGGCCACCATGGAACCGGTGCAAAGCGCCGGCAATGCGGCGCAGGCCAAGTTTCTGGTCAGAAGATCGTGATCCGGGCCTCATTCGTCGGAGAACATCCATTGCACGCCGAAGGCGTCGATCAGCATGCCGAAGCTGGTTCCCCAATATTGCCGCGCCAGGGGCACGGTGATCCGGCCGCCCGAACTCATTCGGCCGAAAAGCTCCTGCATGGCGGCCAGGTTGTCGAACTCCAGCATCATGGCGGAGCCCTTCATCGGCTCCGCATCGTCATTGTCCGAGGCGTGGAACAGGACGCCCGGACCTTCGAAGCGTGCATGCAGGATCTTTCCGCGCATAGCTTTGGTTCGCACCGGCATGTTGTTGTCGCCCCAGCGCAGCAGGATCGTCCGCCGGCCAAGGCCGCACTGCTCGTAGAAGGCCAGTGCCGGCTCGCAATTAGTGGTGAAGAACAGCGAAGGGGAGAGCCGCATCGGTTTGCCCTTTGCCGGATCAGTACGCGGCGGCGGTGGCGGCTGTGATAAGCGCCTCGCCCGTATATTGCCTGTCACCGATCCCCCAGCCGCCGTCGGGTGCGTTGACGATGTTGATCCAGGTGTTTTCGGGCCGGTGGTTTGGCTCGCAAAGCTCGGCGACGATCCCGGCGGCTGCGGTGATGAAGCTATTTCGGGCTTCGATCGAAGCAAGACCGATGTTGGGTAGCTTCAGCTCGACCATCACGACCGGCCGATTGGCGCCGCCGGCATAGATGCGATGAAGCGGCAGGACATGGACCGTGCCGCCGACGATCGCGGTGAAGAACGAATTGCCGGTGGCGCCCGAGGCTTCGATGAGGGCGGCGCTGAGGCGCGGCAGGATCTCGCGCTCTCCCGCAGGGGTCAGTACGCCTTCGGGCGCGGTCACGGTGATTGGCATTTGGCTCTCCTCTTTCCTCTTTGCTGGTTTCCATGGGCCTTCCGGCTGACATGTCTTCCGGCTTGCGATGTTTCGTATCGATTGGTACGTTACATGAGGAAGATGAGTCAATGGGTTTCGTATCGATCACTATGGATAATTTGGAGAAGCCCCGTGGCGGCCGGCCGCGCGCATTCGATCCCGACCGGGCGCTGGATGCGGCGATGCATCTGTTCTGGGAGCATGGCTATGAGGCGACGTCGCTGGCCATGCTGCGCGAGGCTATGGGGCTGACGCCGCCGCAGATCTACAACGCCTTCACGGACAAGGAGACCTTGTTCCGCAAAGCGCTGACGCGCTATCACGAAACCGAGATTGGGTTTGCGCTGGAAGCGCTGAGTGCGCCGGTATCGACGCGGGAGGCGATCCGGCGATTGCTGCTCGGCGCGGCGCAGGCGTATTCCAGGCCCGGCAAGCCCGGTGGCTGCCTGTTCGTCAGCGGCGCGCTGGCAGCCTCGCCGCAGGCGCAGTCCATTGCCGATGAGCTCAAGACCTATCGCAAGGCGAGTGAAGCAGCGATCGCAGAACGCCTGGCCAGGGGCAAGGCAGTGGGCGACCTCCCGGAAAACCTCTCGGTCGAGGGGTTGGCCAAATACCTGGCTGGCGTCATGAATGGCATGTCGATCCAGGCGCGGGACGGCGCTTCGGTCGAAGAGTTGCGCGTTTTGGCCCAAACCGCTCTTGCGGCCTTGCCGGCCGAAGGGCAAAACCAAGCGGCATCATCCAAGGAATGAAGCCATGTTGGATCTCTTTCCCGCAGCTGAAAAGCCGGTTGAAATCGTCCCCGCGCGAAAGCTGGTCGCCAAGGCGGCAGCGCTTTACGTGGCGCCATCGGATCATTTCCAGACCCACCCAGTGGGCGAACTGCGGCTAGGTTTCGGCGGTATATCAGGCGATTTCCATGCCGGGCCGACGCGGCGTTCGGGCGGGCGCGAACCCTGGTATCCGCGCGGCACCGAAATGCGCAACGAACGGCAGATATCCATCGTGGCGGCGGATGAACTCGCTATCGTCGCCCAACGGATGGATCTCACCGAAATCAAGCCGGAGTGGATCGGCGCCAACCTGGTGATCGAAGGCGTGCCGAACCTCTCCATGCTGCCGGCCGGTACGCTGCTGTTCTTCAAGGGCGGCGCGACCATCAAGGTCGACGCGCAGAACGGCCCCTGCCGCATCGCCGGCCGATCGATCGCCGAAAATACCGGCATGGCCGACATCGAAGCCGGCGCGCTGCTGTTCCCGAAGATGGCGAAGCGGCTGCGTGGCGTCGTCGCCTGGGTCGAGAAGCCGGGAACGGTCAAGGCCGGCGAAGAGATTTCGGTGCGCGTGCCGGAACAGTGGATTTATTCGGCATAGCTATGCTGCAACCAAAGGGCAGGGGCTACGCCGCCGGGGCGGCGTAGCCAAAGCCCACTAGGCGTTAGCTTAGCGGTTCTTCTTCTCGCCTTGCGCCATGATGGAAACGTCATCCCACTTTTCCCAGGTGGCGATGCGGTTGGCGTATTCCTGTTTGATCATCGGCAGGCCGCCGTCGCCGAAGAACACCCTGAGCGGCGGCTCGGCGGCGTCGACAATGGCCAGCATGGCCGGCCCGGTGGCCTCGGGATCGCCGGCGACCGAATTGGCGCGGCGTTCGGCCATCTTGGCGCGGGCGGGCGCATAGGCCTCGATCGGTTGGGAGACCTTTGCCGACGGGCCGGCCCAGTCGGTGGAGAAACCGCCGGGTTCGACCAGCGTCACATGGATGCCGAATTCCGCGACCTCGATGCTCAGCGACTGGCTGAAGGCTTCCAGCGCCCATTTCGAAGCGTGGTAGAGGCCGAGCGAGGCAAAGGCATTGACGCCGCCGATCGACGAGATCTGGATGATGTGGCCGGACCGCTGCGCCCGCATGATCGGCAGTGCGGCCTGGGTGACCCACAGGGCGCCGAAGACATTGGTTTCGATCTGGTCGCGAGCTTCCTGTTCGCTGACCTCCTCGATGGCGCCGAAATGGCCGTAGCCGGCATTGTTGATGACGATGTCGAGCCGGCCAAAGCGCTTGTGCGCCTCGGCGACAGCGGCATCGACGGCTTTCTTGTCGGTGACGTCGAGCTTTATCGCGGCAATCTTGTCGCCATATGTCTCGACGAGATCGGCGAGCGTGCCGGCATCGCGGGCGGTCGCCGCGACGCGGTCGCCACGCGCTAGTGCTGCCTCGGCCCAGACGCGGCCAAAGCCCTTCGATGATCCGGTGATGAACCAAACCTTGTTTGTCATGATGTGGAGTCCTTGCCCCTGCGGGCGTGATTTCGGGTGAAAGCGGAGGCTTCTCCGCTTTGGGGCATATACGGTCTATCCCGCATTTTTCCAGAGGTGAGGGGAAATCTTTTGAAGAAGCCGCCAGGTTGATCAGGGATAATGCACCTGAGACGACCATGCCGGGTCGTCGTGCTTCTCCCAATAGAGTGCCATCAGCCGGCTGGTGATCGCGCCGACCTTGCCGTCGGCTACCCCCGCGCCATCGACCACCGTTACCGGCATGATGCCGCCCGCGGTCGAGGTGATGAAAACCTCGTCTGCCTCGCGCAATGCGGCGACACTGACGTTGGTCGCGGCGGCAACGAGACCTTCCTCAGTGCAGAGATCGAAGACGGTGCGCCTTGTGATGCCGGGCAGCACGCCAATGGCTGGCGTCGATAGTCTGCCATCCTTGACGCAGAAGACGTTGAAGCCCGGACCTTCGGCGACGTTGCCGTTGAAGTCGAGAATCACTGCGGTCTCGGCGCCGCGGTCATAGGCGTCGTAGAGACCGCGCACCAGATCGAGCCAGTGGTAGTTCTTGATCGCCGGGTCGATCGAGGCCGGCGGAATGCGCACCTTGTCGCTGATGGCGACACGCAGGCCGCGCTGCAGTTGCTCGGCATTGGCGACCGAGCCGAACGGCACCGCGAACGCCATGAAGCGGTTGATCGCCTGGCGCGGGTCGCGGCTGAAGGTCGGCGAGGCGCCGCGCGTGCACAGCATTTCGACATAGGCGGCGCGATGGCCCGACAGGGCCACGCAATTGTGCAGGATTTCGGTCACCCCGTCGCGATCGAAGGGAATGGTCATGCGCAGCTTTTCCAGCCCGCCGAAGAAGCGGTCCAGATGCAGGTCGAGGCGGAAGAAGCGACCGTTCCAGACATGCACGGTGTCGTAGGTGGCGTCGGAATGCAGAAAGCCCCAGTCCAGCACCGAGATCTTCGCTTGCGACATCGGCAGATATTGGCCGTCGAGGAAAGCGACGCCCTCGGGGTAGGAGTGCGGGTCGACATGGCGGTCGCCAACCACGGGCAGTTGCTTCGCGTCCTGTGTTGCCGTCGTCTGGCTCATCGGGGGCCTCCTGTCGCGCAAGGCGAGGTCAGCAGGCTAGCGGTGCCGGGCAGAAGGCATAGAGCCACCCGCTCGGCGCCGTTCGGCCTCCACGATGGTCTGGACGATACATTGGATTGGAATTGCCCTACCATTCTGGTTCTGAACAGGAGGGGAAGATGGGCAAACTTGGGGCCGTGATAGCAGCCATGATGATGTTCGCCGCCGCGAGCGAAGCCAGCGCCCAATGTGTGAAAGAAGGCGAGGAACTCTGCCAGGGTGGCCAGACCTATCGCTGCGAGAAAACCGGCAGCGAATTGACGCCGATCTTCCAGAACGTGCCTTGCGCGGTGCCGTCGCTGAGCGGCACCTGGGTCGGCAGTGGCCATCAGAGCCCTGCCGGCGATGCCGGGGCCGACTGGCCGATCGCCATGACGATCACCGATGGCAGTGCGTCGATCGACTATCCGTCGCTCGGCTGCGGCGGCTCCCTGTCGCAGACGTCCAGGGATGACACATCGGCGGAATACCACGAGAGCATCACCTACGGTCAGGACAAGTGCATCGACGGCGGCAACATCACCGTCCGGTTTTTCAAGGGAAATCTGTCTTGGATCTGGGTCGGCCAGGCCGACGGCCAACCCTACAATGCCGTCGCCGTGCTGAAGCGGCAGTAGCGAGCGTTCATTCCTCGTCGTCATCGGCGTCGAGCAGGCGGGTCGCGCGCCAGCGGGTGAGCACGATGTTGGTATGCTCGATGACGAAGAAACGCGCCGCGTCGCGATCGTAACCTTCGGCCAGCAGTTTTTCGTAATCGGTGTGCACGTGGCGGATATGGGCAATGGTCGCCAGCCATACGGCGATGGCCGGCGGCAAGGTCTTCATGTGAACCGCGCCGGCGTCGGTGCGGATCTTCTCCATGTCGGCATAGGGCGCCAGCGGCAGAAGTGCGGTCAGTGCCTTGGCGATGGCGCGGCGGCGGCCGGTGGGCGCTGTCATGGCCGGCTCCGATTGGGCTCGTCGCGCCCTTCGATGGTCGCCTCCGATATGGCGTCGGTCGAGGCGAAATAGGGTTTCAGGTCGATGACCGGCGTGCCGTCGAGCACGTCGATGGCGTCGAGATCGATGCGGCCGGTGTTTTGGTCGAGCCCGACGAGCCTGGCCACATGCAGTCCGATGGGGTTAGGGCGGGCAGGGGAGCGCAGCGAAAATACACCTTTCGCTTCAGCCGCATGGCGCGGTTTCTGCACAATCAGGTCCCGCGGCGCATGATGCAGCCAGGACAGGATGATGACGTGGCTGGCACGCTCTAGGCCCTGCAGGCCATCGCGATAGGGCGCGTCGATGGTCAGCACCGCCGGCTGTCCGGTCTCGCGCGCGGTTCGCATGTTCTTCGGGCAGGTTTCGCGAGTTGTCCATGGCGAGGCGATGCGGCCGATGAAGACGATACCGCTATCCGGCGGCATCGATGCCGGATCGTTTTCCAGTCTCTGCTCGCCTTCGCGCTCCTCGAACATCTTACGCGTTCCGGTCATCTTGCTCTCATCTCGCATCTTTTTGTTCGTGCATGTCGTTGTCCCAAAATCGCAACGCACTTTTGGGGAACAGGCACCGAGCGGCCACGCAAGCGCCATTTTCTTGTCCGGAAGCGACATAGCGCTTGCAAGGTTTCGAAAATCGACATAAACATATGTTTATATCTTTTCAAAGAGAATACGCTGATGCATGTCTCGCTCGACACCATGGTGGATACATTGAAGGCGGCGGCCGAATCCAGCCGGCTTCGCATACTGGCACTGTTGTCGCGCGGCGACCTCACCGTTTCCGATCTTACCGAAATTCTCGGCCAGTCGCAGCCGCGCGTTTCACGGCACCTGAAGCTCTTGCTGGAGGCCGGGCTGATCGGCCGCTACCAGGAAGGGTCTTGGGCCTTCTTCCGCCTGTCGGACGCGGATTCCGCGCGAGACTTCGTCATGGGGCTGGTCTCCGGCATTCGCGGTGCCGATCCGCAGGTCGAGCGCGATCTCGAGCGGCTGGCCTCGGTCAAGCGCAAGCGGCAGGACCGTGCGGTCGAGTATTTTTCCGTGAATGCGGCGAGCTGGGACCATATCCGTTCGCTGCATGTGCCGGACCGCGCGGTCGAAGCCGCAATGTTGAAGCTGGTCGGCAAACGGCCGTTCCAGTCGATGCTGGATCTCGGCACCGGCACCGGTCGCCTGCTTGAAATCTTCTCGCCGCTCTACCGGCGCGGTGTCGGCATCGACATGTCGCGCGAGATGCTGACCGTGGCGCGCGCCAATCTCGACAAGGCCGGCGTTTCGAATGCGCAGGTGCGGCAGGGCGACATCTTCGCGCCGCCGGTCGAGCGCGATGCCTTCGATCTCGTCACCATCCATCAGGTGCTGCACTATCTCGACGATCCCGCCCGCGCCATCCACGAGGCGGCGCGGCTTTTGCGCCCGGCCGGGCGCCTGGTCATCGTTGACTTCGCACCGCACACGCTGGAATTCCTGCGCGACGAGCATGCGCATATGCGGCTCGGCTTTTCCGACCGGCAGATCGCCGACTGGTTTTCGGAAGCGGGCCTCGATCTCGAGGAGGCCCAAGAGTTCGAGCCGCGCGGCGGCAACGAGGCCAGGCTCACTGTAAAGCTCTGGCTTGGCCGCGACCGGCGCCTGCTGATCGCCGATCCTCCCAACGATGCCCGGCAAGCCAAAATGAACTCGATAGGGGAAATCGCCTGATGAACCAGTTCCGTTTTTCCCGCCGCCCCGACATTGGCGACAAGGTCAGGGTTTCCTTTGAATTCTTCCCGCCGAAGACCGACGAGATGGAGGCCAAGCTGTGGGACACGGTCACAAGGCTGGAGCCGCTGAAGCCGAAATTCGTCTCGGTAACCTACGGCGCCGGCGGCTCGACACGCGAGCGCACCGCGCGCACCGTAAAGCGCATCTTGACGGAAACCGATATTCCCGCCGCGGCGCACCTGACCTGCGTCGGTGCTACGCGCGACGAGGTCAACGCGGTCATCCAGGATTACAAGTCGATCGGCATCAACCGATTCGTGGCGCTGCGCGGCGACCCGGCCTCCGGCGTCGGCGAACCCTATCGCCCGCATCCCGGTGGCTACGAGAATGGCGCGGAGCTGGTCGCCGGGCTTAAGACGATCGCGGATTTCGACATCTCCGTCGCGGCTTACCCGGAAAAGCATCCGCAAAGCCCCGATTTCGCCACCGACATCGAGATGCTGAAACGCAAGGTCGACAATGGCGCGACGCGCGCCATCACCCAGTTCTTTTTCGACAATGATCTCTACGAGCGCTATGTCGAGCGCGTCCGCCGCGCCGGCATCTACATACCCATCGTGCCGGGCATCCAGCCGGTTCACAGTTTCAAGCAGGTCGCGAACTTTTCCGCGAGGGCGGGCGCGCATGTGCCCGGCTGGCTGGCGGAACGGTTCGAGGGCCTTGACCGGGACCCGCAGACGCATGCGCTGGTGGCGTCGGCGGTGGCGGCCGAACAGGTCATGGACCTGGTCGAGCGCGGGGTCGGCGACTTCCACTTCTACACCATGAACCGCGCCGACCTGGTCTTCGCCGTCTGCCACATGATCGGCATCCGCTCGCATGAGGCGGAGGTCGCCGGATCAGCCGCTGCATGAGGTCGTCCCAACAACAAAAGGCCGGGAAAAACCCGGCCTTTTGAATTGGTTGGACTATTTGGGTGCTGGTCTTCCCCGCTTTGGCGGTCAGGGAAGGAAGCCCATAATGAGGGCTCCAATAAAGGCGAACGCAGCACAGATCATCAATGCGTTGATAGGCCTCGTAAGTCCCATGACATAGCCTCCTCTTAAAGAGCTATGCCTAGGAGTCTAGGTTCATTTATGCCACAGGCAAGCGGAAAATGTGCTGCATTGCGACGTGATTGTGAAATTCGCGACCCGCTTTTTGCCGTTAGGCATTGAAACTCTTCGGCAAAAGCCGGCTTCGGGCCTGTGAATAAATTATGGCGGTGATGTGTCTCTGTCGTGTCATGGCAGCGCTACCGCGAAAGTCGAATTCGACTTTCGCGGTACGGCGCGTCCAGTTGGACACACGGCTAACGTCTTGCGAACAGTCGCCCGTCGATGGTGACGAGGCCGAGCGCGATCAGCACCACACCGCCGATTTCGAACAGTTCGAGCCGCTCGCCAAGAAACAGGAAGCCGAGCAGCATGGCGCTGGCCGGCACGATGAGCGTGACCAACGAAGCGTTGGTGGCGCCGGCCGAGGCAACGAGGTTGAAATAGAGGATGTAGGCGAAGGCGGTGGACAAAAGCGCCAGCGCCAGCACCGCAGCCCAGACCGGCGGCGAGGCCAGGAACAGGCCTGATGGGCCATAGGTGAAGAGCACGATCGGGATCATGATGATGGTCGAGGCGGTCAATTGCCCGGTGGCGATGACCGGCGACGGCACGCCCTTGAAGCGGCGGGCGACCATCAGGGCGATGCCATAGGACAGTGAAGCGCCGATCAGCGCGAATTTGGCCCAGACCGGGCCGCCGAGCCCGGCAAGCAGGCCGGGGCCGATCATGACGGCCGTGCCGGCGATGCCGAGCGCAATGCCGGCGAGCTTGTTCCAGGAAAGCTTTTCGTCCGATGTCAGCGCGTTGGCGAGGATCAGCGTCCAGAACGGCGTCGTCGCGTTGAGCACCGACGCGACACCGGCGCCAAGCTCCGTCTGGCCGGCAAAGATCAGCGAGAAGGGCACGACGTTGTTGGTGAGTGCCAGCAGGAAGAACAGGCCGGCATGTGGTAGCGCGAGGCGGAAGGAGGGGCCACGTAGGCCGAGATAGATATGCAGTGCGACTGCCGCGATGGCGACGCGAAACAGCACCAGCACAAGCGGATGAAGTTCCGCCACCGCGATGCGGGCAAAGAAGAACGAGCCGCCCCAGATCGCACCGAGCAGCAGGAGCTGCCCCCAATCCCTGAGCACCATCGGCCCGCGTAATGTTGATGTCGTTGCTATCGCCATGTGAAACGTCCCCCAGACGGCCTGAATTGCCAACCGGTCAGGCACAACGCATATCGGGTTCGGCCACAAGGGCCACCCGAAACCTGATGATGGCAAACCTTCACGCCAAGACCTAACGCCGTGGCGTCAGCGCCGCGAGACACAGAATTGTTTTCATTAGCCGCTAGCTTGGATTAATTGTGCGCAGGCTAGGTCAAGGATTCGTCGATGCAGCGATTCGAAAATGCCCGCGAGGCGGCACTGGCGCTTCGTCCGGACGATCCGGTCTATTGCTTTCGCCCGCAGGTGCTGATGGCCGACGCCAGGCAGTTCATGGGCATGTTCCCCGGCAAGACCGCCTATGCGGTCAAGACCAATGGCGAACAGATCGTGCTGAAGACCCTGGTGGAGGCCGGCGTCAAGGCTTTCGACGTGGCTTCGCCGGGTGAGTTCGCCGCCGTGCGCGCGGTGTCTCCCGATGCCGAGATGCTCTACATGCATCCGGTCAAGGCGCAGTCGGACATCAAGCTGGCGCTGGAGAAGTACGGCATCCGCGTCATTTCACTCGACCATGAGGACGAGATCACCAAGCTGACCCGGGTGGTGCGGGCACTCGACATCGATCCGGGGTCGATCAGCGTGTTCGTGCGGGTGCAGACCAAGGGGCATGCCGCCTACGAACTGTCGAAGAAGTTCGGCGCCGGGCCGGCCTATGCCGTCGAACTCGCCGAGCGGCTGAACCGCACCGGCTACAAGGTTGGCCTGTGTTTCCATGTCGGCAGCCAGATCGAGGATCCCGACACATACGAGCGGGCGCTTGCCTCCGCCGACTGGGTGCGCAACCGGCTGACCTTCGATATTGCCGGGCTCGACGTCGGCGGTGGTTTCCCCGCCGAATACGGCCATGATCCCAACCGCAAGCAGATCGAAATGCCGTCGCTCGGCCAGATCATGTCGCGGCTGTCGGGCGATCTGAAGGAGTACCAGTTCGACCAGATGCCGCTGGTGGCGGAGCCAGGCCGGGTGATCGTGGCGCGCTGCCTGTCGCTGATCGTGCGGGTGCTGCTGCGCAAGGGCAAACGGCTCTACATCAACGACGGCATCTGGGCATCGCTGTCGGATTCATGGACCGGCAAGATCACTCTGCCGGCGCGTTTCATTCCCGATCCGGCGATCCGCTCGCGCAATGGCGAAGAAAAGAACATCATGCCGTTCAAGGTCTGCGGCGCGACCTGCGATTCCGTCGACATCCTGTCACGGCCGTTCTGGCTGCCGGAGACGGTCGACACCGGCGACTGGATCGAGATCGGCCATATCGGCGCCTATTCGCTGTCGCTCAGGACCCGCTTCAACGGCTTTTACCCCGACACATTCGTCGAGGTGACGACGCCGTTCGACGAGGGCGACGCACCGGAGGGGTTTGCGAGTCTGGAGACGATGGCGGACTAGCGAATAGGGAATAGCCAGTAGCGAATAGGGAAGATTTGACAGCAGCGAGGAAGGACTACCTTCTATTCGCTATTCGCTATTCGCTATTCGCTATTCGCTATTCGCTATTCGCTAAAGCTTTGCCAACAGCTCCGGCGTCGGCCAGCCATCCACAGGCAGGCCAAGCCGCATCTGCTCCTTGCGGATGGCTTCGCGGGTGTTGGTGCCGAGGATGCCGTCGACGGTGCCGACATCATAGCCCCTGGCTTCGAGCTTTGTCTGCAAAGCCTTCATCTGCCCGCTGTCGAGACCGGTCTCGGGATTGCGCGGGTCGAACTGTTTTGCTCCCCCCAGCCGGGCGGCGAGATTTGCCGCGGTCAGCGCATAGGTGAAGGACTGGTTCCACTCCAGATAGACGTCGAAATTGTCATAGGCGAGGAAAGCGGGGCCCTTGCGGCCCATGGGCAGCGCCAGGCCGGCCTTGAGGCCGTTGTCGATGAGCGGCGTGCCGTCAGGGTTGGTGACGCCCCATTGGGCCCATTGCGACAGCGGCAGCTTGTTGGTGCGGCCGGTCTGGTCCCACGGCATGTCTTCGGGCACGCGGACTTCCAGGATCCAGGGCTCGTCGCGTTTCCAGCCGCGCGACAGCACCTTGTTGGCGGTGGTCATGATCACGTCCGGCACGCTGCCGCGCAGGTCGACCTTGCCATCGCCGTCGCCATCGACACCGCGGGCCAGATAGTCGGAAGGCAGGATCTGCGTCTGGCCGATCTCGCCGGCCCAGGCGCCCCTGACGTCGGCCGGCACCACACCGCGATCGATCAGTTCCAGAAGCGGCACCAGCTGCGGCCGAAACAGTTGCGGGCGGCGGCAATCATGCGAGAGTGTCACCAGCGCGCTCAGTGTGTGGAAATCGCCCTGCACGGCGCCGAAATCGGTCTCCAGCGCCCAGAAGGCTGCGATGATCGGCGCCTGGACGCCGAACTGCTGGTCGGCGCGGGCGAAGACATCGGCGTATTTCGTCAGGTTCGCCGCACCTTGCTTCAGCCGGTAGGCCGAGATCATGCGGTTGGAGAATTCGATGAAGGTCTGGGTGAAGACGCCCTGGGCGCGGTCCCGTGCGAGAACCTTCTCGTCGATGGTGGCGTCCTCCAGCGCGTCGAGACCGACGGGACCAACGCCAGCCGCCTTGGCTTCCACCGCCACGCCCTGCTTCCAGGCTTCGAAGTCGCCGCCGCATTCCTGCGCCATCGCCGGCAAGGCCGTGGCGCACAGGGTGAGCGCAGCCGCGAGGACTTTAGAACGCAGTCGCATCAGCTTCCTTTCGACATTCAGAATTCCGGAGCGTCCCTGCGCGTCCATCTGGGCGCGGAACTCTGGAGTACCGGCGGTTGCAGACTTTACCGCTGGCTGTGTCGAAAAGCAGGCGGCAGGCCCGGTGTCAACGGGTGTTGTGCGGCAGTCCCTTGTTGCGGGCGGCTTCGCTGCCGTTTCCCGGTGTGAATGCGTGTTCTGCCGAGCCACTTATTCGCTGCGGCTTCGCTGCCGTTGACCCGGTATCAACGGATGTTCTGCCGCAGCCACTTATTCCCTGCGACTTCGCTGCCGTTGAACCCGGTATCAACGGGTGTTCTGCCGTAGCCACTTGTTCCAGGCGGTTTCGCTGCCGTTGAAGACGTTGATATCGGACTTGCCGGTCATGCCTGGAACGATGCCGGTTCCAGTATACTGCCAGAAGGTGAAGGGGTGGCTGCCATACTTCTCGCGCGGATGGCCGGCGACGGAGCGCAGCCAGTAGGGGTAGCCGCGGAAGCTCGACAACTCGTTGTCGTCGAAGAAGTCGACGGAGGTGTAGATGATCGGCTTCTTGCCGTAGTGCCGTTCGACGATTTCGAGGAAGGTGGTCATCTCCGCGCGCACCGTGGCCGCGTCGGGACGCAGCCTGCAGGTCGGCGATTGCGGGTTCCATTCCATGTCGAGAACCGGTGGCATCGCCGAGCGATCGACAGGGACGTTGCGGATGAACCAGCGCGCCTGCACGGCAGCCGGCGTGCAGAAGTAGTAGAAATGATAGGCGGCTCGCGGAATCCCGTTGGCCTTCGTGCGTGCCCAATGCTCGTTGAAATAATCGTCGAAACGGTCACCGCCCTCGGTCGCCTTGATGAAGGCGAAGGAGATGCCACCGGCCCTGGCTGCCGGCCAATCGACCGAGGTCTGGTATTTGGAGACATCGGTTCCGTGGACGGCGTAGCTCCACGGCGCGCCGCTTTCCCATTCATGCGGTTTGGAATCGGCAAAGCGCGGCGCGCGCACGGCGAGCGTCGGGCTGCTCGACGCGGATGGCGACAGCGGCGAGAGATCGTCCACGGTCGAGCAGGCGGCAAGCAACGTCAGCATGAAAAGAGCCGCAAGACGGCGCATCACAACTTCCAATCCGGAATCAGCCGGTCGCTGATGGGTCTGTGAACTGATGGCCGGTCTGGCCCCCTCCGAACGATCGCCCCACGCATCGCCCGGCGTCTTCATTTCGCGCATGTCGTTGCCCCAAAACCGTTGCGCACTTTTGGGCGACATGCATCTCTGTGATCGCCGATCATGGTTGATAATCCGTTGACGGCGCTCGACAAGCACCATGATTTGCGGAAGCAATGGCGGCAAATCGATGACATAAGGTCGGGCAGGCCCCGGAGTAAAGAAATGCGGATCGTCGTCAAGATCGTCAAATGGCTGCTCGGCCTGATCGTGCTGGCGATCGCAGCACTTTTTGCTTGGCTTTATATCGCGCCGCCCGAATTGATCCGCGTCGGCTCCGGCTACTCGGCCAAGATCGTCTGTTCGAACGTCTTCATCGCCGGTCGTGACGCCAACGAGGTGCTCGCCGTCGACGTGCAGGCGCCCGGGCATCCCCTGCTGCGGCTAATGCGGGTTTCGGTGGACAAGAACAGGGGGACGGTCTCCGCAGGCTTGCTTGGCTTCCTCGGCAAGAGCGTTGCCGTCGCCCGCGATGGGCTCGGCTGCGCTTCGGTTCCGGACGGCGATGCCGGCAAGGCGCGGCGCACGGCAATCCAAGCGGGGCCGTCGGCAGCCACCATGGGCGACCTGTGGCCGGAAGGCGAGCGGGTTGAGGCATCACAGGAGCCGGTGATCGCCAAGCTGCTTGACGATGCGGCGCTGACCGGCAGCGGCATGCGCGCCGTGGTGGTGGTCAAGAATGGCCGCGTCGTCGCCGAGCGTTATGGCGACGGCTTTTCCGCCAAGACGCCGCTGCTCGGCTGGTCGATGACAAAGACGGTGAACGCCGCCATCGTCGGCACGCTGGTCAAGGACGGCAAGATGGCCTTTACCGACAAGGGACTGTTCGGGCCGTGGAAGGCGGACGGCCGCACTGCCATCAGCCTTGCCGACATGATGGCGATGTCGAGCGGGCTCGAGTTCAACGAGGATTATGGCGACGTCGCCGACGTCACGCGCATGCTCTATCTCGAGCCTGACATGGCGGGCTTTGCCGAATCAAAGCCTCTAGCGGCCGAGGTCGGCAAGGTGTTTTCCTATTCGAGCGGCACGGCGGTGATGCTGTCGCGCCTCTGGCAGGACGCGATCGGCGATAAGGCCAAGGCGCTGACGTGGCCGCGCACGGCGCTGTTCGAACCGCTCGGCATGCACAGTGCGGTGCTTGAGACCGACGAGCAGGGCACCTTCGTCGGCTCTTCCTATCTCTACGCCACGGCGCATGACTGGGCGCGTTTCGGCCAGTTCCTGCTGCAAAGCGGGGTGTGGAACGGCAACCAGATCCTGCCTGCAGGATTCGTCGATTGGATGCGGGAACCGGCATCGGCGTCGAAAGTCTACGGCAAGGGCCAGCTGTGGATCGAGGCCCCGGGCGATGAGGAAAACCCTGGCGCCGGCGTTGCCGCCGGACTGCCCAAGGACACCTACTGGATGGAAGGCCATGACGGGCAGACGGTCGCCATCATTCCCTCGGAGCAACTGGTGGTGGTGCGGCTGGGGCTGACGCCGGCCAAGCTCGGCTACCGGCCGCAGACGATGGTGGGAGCGCTTTTGAAGGCGCTGCATTAGATTAGCGTGCCGCAACTCTTACTATGCTGCTGTCGCCAAAGGCTTGGCGCGATCAATCCGCGCCCGCTCGTCGGGCGAGTTCATGACCTGCCAGAGGTCGCTGCGGCGCTGGACGTTCAACCAGAAATCCGGGCTGTTGCCGAACACTCGTGCCAGAATAAGCGCGGTCGCCGCCGTCACGTTGCGGCGGTCGTTGCACAATTCGTTGACATGTTTGCGCTGGACCCCCATCGCCTCGGCCAAAGCTGCCTGCGTAAGGCCAAGCGGTTGCATGAATTCTTCTGTGAGAATTTCGCCAACCGTTGCTGGCTTTCGTGCGGTCATCAACATGTTCTCACCTCATTTATAGCTGTGGTCGTCGAGATAGATGCTCGACGCCTCACCGCGGCCACCGTCCCAGTGGAAGATCAACCGCCATTGCTTGTTGACGCGTATCGAATGGAAGCCTTCGAGGTTGCCGCGCAGCTTCTCGAAGTGATTGCTGGGCGGTACTCGCAAATCCTGATCGATCATCGCGTCGTCAATCATTTGGAGCTTGCGGAACAAACGGCTTTCGAGATCGGACGGAATGTTTCGAGAATGGGTGTCTTCTACAAAGAAGGCTCGCAGCCATTCGTCCCTAAAGCCGACGATCATCACATGCTTCCATACATGTGAGATACTGTACCGCTCTCACGGTCACATGGCAAATGTAGATCCAGCTGCTTGCGGCTGCTGCCTACATGCCTTCCCCGGCAATATTCAGAGGGCCATCTTGATTACCGCCAGCCAGGCATAGCCACGATAAAGCGTGCGGAAACGGAAGCTTGCGCCGGTTCGCCGAGATTCCGATTCCAGGACCTCGCGTAGCGAAGCACGTGGCGCGACGTGGAATTTTTTCAGCCAGCCGCGCAGCAACGCGCGGAACCAGCCCGGCAGGCCCTCCTGCTGGCCGAAGTCGACGATGTGCAGCGAGCCGGTCGGTGACAGCGCGGCAAGGGCCGCCGATACGGTTTTTTCCCAGCCGGGGATCATCGACAGCGAATAGGACACGAAGATGCGGTCGAACCGCTCGATGCCGAAGAGTGCCTTTGCATCGAAGTCGGTGGCATCGCCTCGTGCCAGCGTGACGCGGCTGGACAGGCCTTCGCGGTCGATCGCCTTGCCTGCCGTCTCCAGCATTTCGGCCGAAATATCGAGGCCGAAGAAGCGAGCGTCGGGATAACGACGGGCAGCCAGGATGATGTTGCGGCCGGTGCCGCAGCCGAGCTCAAGCAGGGTGCCACCGACAGGCACGTCGAGCCCCGATATCAGCCGGTCGCGACCGAGCAGGTAGTATTTGCGGGTCAGGTCGTAGATATGGCGCTGCCAGCGGTAGACGCCGTCCATCAGCTCGGCATGGTTTGCCTCGAATTCTGGGCTGGCCGGCAGCTCGGTCGTGCTCATGCCGCGTGCTTCACATAGAGGTGGAAGCCGCCATAGATGGCCGAGCGGTCGCGGGCCGAGAATTCGCGCGACGCCTCGTCCTGATAGGCCCACTGGTCGAGCAGCGAGCTGGAGACCCGGCCCGGCAACAGGCTGGGCTCAGCGGCGGTGCGGAAGATGACGCGGGCGCCGACTGAGGCGGTGCGGGTGATTTCCGCCCACAGTGCGTTGAGCTGTTCATCGGTCATCCAGTCCTGTGCGTCGAGCAGGACGAAGCGGTCGACCGCGCCCGCATCCTTGCCGGCAAGGAATTCGATCAAATTGGCATGGTGGATGGCGACGCGGTCGACATTGCCGCGAATGGTCTCGTAGTTCTGCTTTTCCAGATAGGCGGGCAGGGCGGCCTCGCCGGGGTTCGGATAGCGCCGGGCGAAGGCCTGCCAGGCGAAGTAGTTATTCTCCAGCGGAAAATCGCAAGCGAGCTTTTCCAGCCGGGCCTTCAGCACACTGGCCATGGTGCCGTCGCCCGAGGTGATCAGCGAATCGTACTGCGCCGGCGGAATGCCGAGGCCGAACAGCGAGGCCTTGCGCGACGTCGCCCATTTCAAAAGCTTCTTGTCGAAGACCGGCGCCAGCTCCTCATGGAAGAAACGGCGCTGCTCGCCTAGGTTGCGAGCCTGCATGATACCGGCTGGGTCGATGCCGAAGAATTTTGCCGTGCGATGGCCCATGGCGATGAACAGGCCAAGCAAGCCGGTCTGGTAGAAATTGTGGTCGAAGACGGCGATGCGCCTGATACCGCGCCAGTTGCGGCGCCCCCAGTAGTGACGGCTGACGGGATCGAGATGCGGCGCGATGAAACGGTCGTAGGCTTTCGAGTTGTGGCTGGTGTCGGTAGCGCCGAAGAAGCGGAACAGGTCGCCTTGCGAAGGCAGGTGGCGCACCGCCTCCAGCTTCATGCGGTTCAGCGCGATGTGGGCGGCGTTGAGGTCGACGGCATCGACCCGCGCCGGCGAGCGGGTGAGGTAGGCCAGGATGTTGCAGCCGCCCGAGGCTATGGTGACGACGCGGTGACCCTGGCCAAGCTGCATCGCCTCCATGTCGACATCGGGGTCTTCCCATATCTGCGGATAGACGAGGCCGGAAAACAGGAAGGCGAACAACCGCTCCGAAATACCTGCCTTCGACAGCGGACGGTTCTGGTAGACAGCCTTCCCAACTTCCTTGCCGCGGCGAAAAACCAGATCTGCGGAGACGTCCGTCATGGCAAGATGATTCCCCATTTGCTTTGCCGCAAGCGGGTAGCCCAGGGTCATGACAAGCCGGTGACACGCCTCCTTACAGTTTGCCAAATCCGCCCGGCGTTGGCGTCGTCAGAATGACGGCTTCGCCCGGCTGAAGCACGGTCTGGTCGCAGGCCTTGAGGATTTCAATGGTTCCGTCCTTGCGGCGGATCTTGGTCGAGCCGACCTCGCCATCGCCGCCGCCATCCAGCCCTCGCGGCGGGCGGTTGCGGTGCGAGGACAGGATCGCGCATTCCATCTTTTCGAGGAAGCGGATGGTGCGCTTGGTGCCGTCGCCGGCGCTCCATTTGCCCTTGCCGCCGGAACCTTCCCGAATGTGAAAATCCTCGAGCAGTACGGGAAAGCGCAACTCCAGCACTTCCGGATCGGTGAGGCGCGAATTGGTCATGTGGGTGTGAACCCCGGAGGTGCCGGCAAAGCCGCGGCCGGAGTTCATCTGGCCGGCGGGCGAGCCGGAACAGATCGTCTCGTAATATTGATATTGCTTGTTGCCGAAGGTGAGGTTGTTCATCGTGCCTTGCGCGTTGGCCATGGCGCCCATGGCGCCGAACAGCGCGTTGGTGACGTGCTGCGAGGTCTCGACATTGCCGGCGACGACGGCGGCGGGGTAGGCGGGTTTCAGCATGCAGCCGTCGGGAATGATGATGTTGATGGGCCGCAGGCAACCGGCATTCATCGGGATCATGTCCTCAACCATGACGCGGAAGGCATAGAGCACGGCCGCGCGGGCGACCGGCTCGGGCGCGTTGAAATTGTTGTTCATGACCGACGACGTGCCGGTGAAGTCGACGGTTGCCTCGCGTTTCTGCCGATCGACCGTGATCTTCACCTTGATGACCTGGCCGGTGTCGGTCGGATATTCATACTGCGAACTGTCGGGCAGCCGCTCCAGCACGCGGCGCACGCTTTCGGCGGCATTGTCCTGGACATGGCCCATATAGGCCTCGACGACATCGAGGCCGAAATGCGCCACCATCTTGCGCAGTTCGGCGACGCCCTTCTCGTTGGCGGCGATCTGCGCCTTGAGGTCGGCGATGTTCTGGTGCGGGTTGCGGGCCGGGTAGCGGTGGTCGGTGAGCAGCGTTTCCAGCTCCTTCTCGCGGAAACGGCCACGATCGACGATGCGGAAATTGTCGAACAGCACGCCTTCCTCGTCGACGGTGGTGGCAAGCGGCGTCATCGAACCGGGTGCCGTGCCGCCAATATCCGCATGATGGCCGCGTGACGCGGCCCAGAAGAGGATTTCCTCCCCCCTTGAGGCGGAGGGGGTCGGTGCGGCAGTGCTCGACGTTCTGGCGGTGCCTTCTGAGAGGACCCCACCCGGCCGCTGCGCGGCCACCCTCCCCTCGAGGGGGAGGGAAAACACCGGCGTCACCACCGTGATGTCTGGCAAATGCGTGCCGCCATTGTAGGGGGCGTTGAGGGCAAAGACGTCGCCGGGGTGGATGTCGCCGGAATTCAACCGGATGATGGTTTCGACCGAACGGTCCATCGAGCCCAGATGCACCGGCATGTGCGGCGCATTGGCGACCAGTGCGCCGGTGCGGTCGAAGACGGCACAGGAGAAATCCAGCCTTTCTTTGATGTTGACCGAATAGGCGGTGTTCTGCAGCGTCACGCCCATCTGTTCGGCAATCGACATGAACAGGTTGTTGAAGACCTCCAGCATGACCGGGTCGGCCTCGGTGCCGAGCGCTGCCTGCCGGCGCTTTTTCTCGACGCGGCGCAGCAGCACATGGTTCCTGGCGGTGATTTCGGCCTGCCAACCCGGCTCGATGACGATTGTCTGGTTCGGCTCGATGATCAAGGCTGGACCTGCAACCCTGTTTCCCGGCTTCAGCGCCTCGCGCCGGAAGATGCCTGAAGCACGCCACTCGCCCTCGGTGAAGATTTCGCGGGTTTGCGAAGGGCTTACGGCAAGGTCTTCGATTTGCGATTCACTTTCGTCGCGGCCGGTGCCGCCGGTGTCGGTGCCTTCGACGCCGACGGTCTCGACGATCATCGGCTTGTCGTCGTAGACGAAACCGAACTGTGCTTTGTGGGCGATTTCGAAATCGCGCCTGGCCTGGAAAATCGAGTCTTCCTCGAAATTCACCGGCAGTGTCGTGTCGGTGCCGTCATAACGAATGTGCAGCACCGGCTTCGCGGCAACCGCATCCTCGGCGATGCCTTGTACTGCGAGTTCGGCGATGACGGCTTTTTTCAAGGTGGCAATGAGGTTGCCGATCTCCGTCCTGGACTCTTCGGCAAGCGGTTTCAGAAGCGCCTGCTGGCGCGAGGCAAAGACCGAGGACAGGCCGATGCCATAGGCCGAGAGCAGGCCGGAGAAGGGATGGATCAGCACGGCCTCCATGCCGAGCGCGTCGGCAACCAGGCACGCGTGCTGGCCGCCGGCGCCACCGAAGCAGTTCAAGAGATATTCGGTGACGTCATAGCCACGCTGGACGGAGATCTTCTTGATGGCGTTGGCCATGTTCTCAACGGCGATGGTGACGAACCCTTCGGCAACAGCCTCGGGCGTGCGGCCATCGCCGATTTCAGCCGCCAGTTCGGCGAATTTTGCCCGCACCGTCCCGACATCGAGCGGCTGGTCCTGGCCGGGTCCGAAAATGGCCGGGAAGAAATCGGGCTGCAGCTTGCCCAGCATGACATTGGCGTCGGTGACGGCGAGCGGGCCGCCGCGCCGGTAGGCGGCCGGGCCGGGATTGGCGCCAGCCGAGTCGGGTCCGGCCCGGAAGCGGCCGGCCTCGTAATGCAGGATCGAGCCGCCGCCAGCGGCGACGGTGTGGATGCGCATCATCGGCGCGCGGATGCGCACGCCGGCGGCCTCGGTGTCGAAGGCGCGCTCATACTCGCCGTCATAATGGGCGACGTCGGTGGATGTGCCGCCCATGTCGAAGCCGATGACCTTGTCGAAGCCGGCGAGGCTGGCCGTCTCGACCATGCCGACGACGCCGCCGGCCGGACCGGAGAGCAGCGCGTCCTTGCCCTGGAACATGTCGGCGGCGGTCAGTCCGCCGGACGACATCATGAACATGAGATGAGGGCTTTCCCTCCCCCTCGAGGGGAGGGTGGCGGCAAAGCCGCCGGGTGGGGTCGGATCGACCGGGTTCGACGCATCGGCGGTGCCTTCTGTTAGGACCCCCTCTGGCCGCTTTGCGGCCATCTCCCCCTCGAGGGGGGAGAGGACGCCGAGCTCTTGGCCCACCCTTTGCACATATCTCGACAGGATCGGCGACAGATAGGCGTCGACCACCGTGGTGTCGCCGCGGCCGACCAGCTTGATCAGCGGCGAGACCTCATGGCTGACCGAGACTTGGGCGAAACCAAGTTTGCGGCAGACTTTTGCCACCGCCTTCTCATGATCGGGATATTTCCAGGCATGCATGAAGACGATGGCCACGGCATCGATGCCATCGGCTTTCGCCTGTTCGATCGCCGGCCGGCAGGCGGCGATGTCGAGCAATTGTTCGACGCGGCCATCGGCGCGCACACGCTCGTTGACCTCGATGACGCGCTCGTAAAGTTGTTCGGGAAGGATGATCTCCTTGGCGAAGATGTCCGGGCGCGCCTGATAGGCGATCTTCAGCGCATCGCGAAAGCCCTTGGTGATGAGCAAAAGCACGCGGTCGCCCTTGCGCTCCAGCAGCGCATTGGTGGCGACCGTGGTGCCCATCTTGATGTCGCCGATCAGGCCGGGTGGGATCGCGTCGCCGGAGGACAGGCCGAGAAGATCGCGAATGCCCTGGATGGCGGCATCGGTATAGGCTCCGGGATTTTCGGAAAGTAGCTTGCGGGGATGCAGCCCGCCTTCCCGATCTTTGCCGATAACGTCGGTGAATGTACCGCCGCGGTCGATCCAGAAATCCCACTTCGCGGTCATGCGGCATGCTCCCGGCAATTTTGTCGATGCAATCTGTTAATTCGCAATGGCTTGGCCGGCAACGGCCATGCGCATGATGTTACATGCGGACACGCAACGTTACGAAACTGATGGCTGTCTGATGCATTTTCCTTTCGACCGTTCACCGCAACGTGAACGTGTGTTGAAGGAGAGAAACTATGAAAAAGCTCATTCTCGCGTCCGTTTCCGCGTTGGCCTTGCTTGGCGTTGCCGCCTGCAGCGACAGCGGTACGGATAACACTACCACCCAGAGCACCAACCCGCCGGCCGCCGAACAGCCGATGAAGCCGGCTACGCCGGAAGCAACACCACCGGCCGCCACGCCTCCGGCTACCGATAATTCGACCACGAAGAGCATCACACCCGAGAAGCCTGCCGAGCCGGCTCCGGCAACACCAGCTCCTGCGCCCGCGCAGTAGTCAGTAACGCAGTACTTCGTGTGATGAATGAGAAAGGCCGGCTCACGTCGGCCTTTCTCATTCTGTCCGAGCGCCGCGGGCACATCCCGCGTCAACGTCGGGCCAGTTTGTCGTGCCGAAGCCTGCGGCACTGTCCCGGCTTGATAGCAGGGGACGGTGGCTCTAAGAAGCAGGCTATGTCGATTTGGGATCGCCTCGGCGAGTTCATCAACCGCGTTTCATCTTCAGCCTCGTCGGGTGTCGCCGACGTCGTCGAGGCCGTGCGCACGGTTTTCTCCGGCGATGCGGATCTGCGCCGGCGTGTCGCCTTTTCGGTGGCGATGATCGCGCTGTCGGCCAAGATGGCCAAGGCCGATGGCATCGTCACCCAAGACGAGGTGCGCGCCTTCCAGGAAATCTTCGATGTGCCGCCGAAGGAGACGCGCAATGTGGCGCGGCTGTTCGATCTCGCCCAGCGCGACGTGGCCGGTTTCGAGACCTATGCCGAGCGGATGGCGCAGCTATGCGGCTCGGGGCATTCCAACTGCGTGATGCTGGAAGACATACTCGACGGCCTGTTCCATATCGCCAAGGCCGATGGCCTGGTGCATGAGCGCGAAGGCCACTTTCTGCACCGCATCGCCGAGATTTTCCGCATCGACGAGGCACATTACGAAAGCATCATGGCGCGGCACGTCAATCTGGGCGCCGGGGATCCCTATGTCGTGCTCGGCATTGAGCGCGGCAAGCCGTTCGAAGAGGTCAGGAAGCGCTATCGAAAGCTGGTTTCCGACAATCATCCGGACAGGCTGATCGCGCGCGGCCTGCCGCAGGAATTCATCAAGATCGCAACCACCAGGGTGGCGGCGATCAATGCCGCCTATGAGATGATCGAGCGGGGTCTGCGCCACGCATGAGCGGTTTCCTGCCCGACGAGCCACGTGCCGAGGTCAGGGTATCGCCGAATTTCGGCCCGCGGCGCGAGACACTCAAGCCTGACATGATCGTGCTGCACTACACCGGCATGGCGACCGGCACCGGGGCCGAGGCGTGGCTGTGCGATCCGGCCAGCGAGGTCTCGTCGCATTATCTCGTCCACGAAAACGGCCACATCGTGCAGATGGTCAGGGAAAGCGACCGCGCCTGGCACGCCGGCAAGAGTTCGTGGTTCGGGCGCGCCGACATCAATTCCTGTTCGGTCGGCATCGAGATCGTCAATCCGGGACATTCGCTGGGCTATCCCGGTTTCCCAAGGCGGCAGATCGATGCGGTGATTGGGCTGTGCAGGGGGATCGCCGGGCGGCATTCGATTGCCGCCGACCGGGTGCTCGCGCATTCCGACGTGGCGCCGGGGCGTAAGATCGATCCGGGCGAGAAGTTTCCGTGGCGGACGCTTTTCGAGGCCGGTGTCGGGCATCTCGTGACGGCCGCCCCCGTCAGACAAGGGGCCAAGCTCAAGGTTGGCGACACCGGCGGCGATGTCGAGGCGTTGCAGTCGATGCTGGCTCTCTATGGCTACGGCGTCGAGATTTCGGGCATTTTCGACCGGCAGACGGAAATCGTCGTCGAAGCCTTCCAGCGGCATTTCCGGCCGCGCAAGGTGGATGGCGTTGCCGATGGCTCGACGCTGCGGACGCTGCAAAGGCTGCTTGCTTCCGTAAGGCCCTGATCCCAGGAAAAACCTCTCTCGGCAGTCCTCTTCAAATCCTTAAATTACAAGCTGTCACTTAAAGTGACTTGCCTGGCCTTGTTTGACACCAATTCGAGCGTCAAACGGCTGACGTGCAAGTTGTCGGACCCACAGCCCCCCGGATGTTCCGATATTGATTAAGCGTTGCTGCGTGAACTTCTTCACGCGGTTCAGACAGAACAGGATCACATGCAGAAATTGACCGTTTTAACGGCAGCTCTTGCTGCCGGCGTAATGACTTTTGCCTTCGGCGCGGCGCATGCCGCACCACTCAGCCCGCGGGCCGATCAAGGGCTTGTCGTGGTATCCGCGAAAGGCGGCAAGGCCACGTTGGCCAGAAGCGGTAAGGCAAGCCACGACGCCAAGGCGACAAAGCGGGCTTCCGCCAAAGTGGAAAAGGCAAGCTGGTCCAAGCCGAAGAAGTCTACCGCCAAAAGAACGAAGCGCGGCCGCAAGGCCGTCGACATGACGACAACGGCGTCGGTTGGCCTGAGGAACGTGGCGGCATCGACGGCCGCGGTGGCCAGCAGCGGCCAGTATTCCGCAATCGTTGCCCGCTATGCGGCGATCGAAGGCGTTCCGGTGTCGCTAGCCACCGCGGTCATCAAGATCGAGAGCAACTACCGGCCCAACATCGTCGGCAGCGCCGGCGAGATCGGCCTGATGCAGATCAAGCCGGCAACAGCGCGGATGATGGGCTATAGCGGTTCCGCCAAGGGCCTGTTCGATCCCGACACCAACATCAAATATGGCATGAAATACCTTGCGATGGCGCGGAATCTCGGCGGCGGCACGACCTGCGGCACGATTCTGAAATACAATGCCGGGCACGCCGCAACTCGAATGAACCCGGTGTCGGCTGCCTATTGCGGCAAGGTGAAGGTGCAGATGGCCGCGCTTGGATCGCCGGCATAAGTCTGCTTTTTCGTTTGCGTTTTCGGACGTGAACCCCTTTATACGCCTTGCCAGCTGGCCGGGCGGCCGCACCAGCAAACGCCGAAAGGCCGCGGGTGAGGAAAGTCCGGGCTCCATGGAAATACGGTGCCGGTTAATGGCCGGCGGGGGCGACCCCAGGGAAAGTGCCACAGAAAGCAAACCGCCACGGTTCGGCTTTGCCGGATTCGGGGCAAGGGTGAAAGGGTGGGGTAAGAGCCCACCGCGCGACTGGCAACAGGAGCGGCACGGTAAACCCCACCGGGAGCAAGACCGAATAGGGGCGGTGCGAGGGGAAACCCTCGAGGGCTGTTTCCGGCCCACCGTCCGGGTAGGTTGCGTGAGGCGCATGGCAACATGCGCCCAAGATGAATGGCCGCCACGTTCTCGCACCGCAAGGGGCGAGGGCCATACAAAACCCGGCTTATAGGCCAGCTGGCAATTTTTTCTCCCGCGATATCGAAGAGAAGTCTCTTGAGATCAGCAGGTTGCGCCCTCGGGCGCGCCTGTTGATCTCAAGCTTGTTCAGCTGTTCATCCATGCGAGCGAGGATCGGCTGTTCTTGAAACTGGTGCGATTAAATCGTACCATCGATCGGTGAAGAGCATCAGGAGCCTATCATGGGACAGGTCGACAAACGCAGCATCACGCTGTCGCCGGAACTGGCGCAGGCGGTGGATGATGTGGTCGCCGCTGGCGAATATGCGTCGGCGAGCGAGGTGATCCGCGACGCGCTGAGGCAATGGAAAGACCGGCGCGACCTGCATGGCTACACGGTCGAGGAATTGCGCAAACTTGTGCAGGAAGGGATCGACAGCGGGCCTGGTCGATTTGTGTCGATGGACGATATCAAGGCTGAAGCGAGGAGACGCTTGCGATCTGACGACGCGGCATGAATCTGCAGCCCATCGTCCGGAATGCGCGCGCAGAAGACGATTTGATCGCGATCTGGCTTCATGTTGCACACGAAAGCGAGGTTGCGGCCGATCGGTTGCTCGATCGCATCGAGGCGCGGTGGCAGCAACTGGCCACTTATCCATTCTCAGGCGCGCCGCGCGACGACATTGCGCCAGGCATCCGTCATCTGGTCGTCGGCAACTATCTCACCTTGTACCGGGTCGGTGACGACGCGATCGGGATCATCCGCGTGCTGCATGGCAAGCGCAACATCGAGGCTGATGACCTGGCTCGCTAGCCGATTTGTCAGCTGATCTTGTCCAGCGACGTCTCGATCGCCTTCCAAAGCTCTTCCACCGGCTCACAGCCGACCGAGAGGCGCACGAAACCGGCGGAAACCGCATCGCCTCGCTTCAAGCGCCGTTCGGCGGAGGTGTGGACGCCGCCGAAGGATGTCGCGGCCTGCATCAGCTCGCAGTTGTTGATGAAATCCTCGGCCTTGTCCTCCGAGGCGAGTTCGAAAGAAATGAGAAAGCCGAAGCGTTCCATCTGGGCGCGGGCGAGGTTGTGCGACGGATCGCTTTCCAGTCCGGGGAAACGTAGGCCGCTGATCGCCCGATGGCCTTTCAGCCGCCGCGCTATGATTTCCGCGGAGGAGCACATGCGATCGAAGCGCACATCCAGTGTTTCCAAGCCGCGATGCACCAGCCAGGCTTCGAACGGCCCGGGGATGCTGCCGGAAACCTCGCGCCAGCCGGTCACGGCGGCGATGATATCGGCATTGCGGCTGGCGACATGGCCGAACAGCACATCGGAATGGCCATTGGGCGCCTTGGTGTCGGCGGCCACGACGATATCGGCGCCATGGTCGAGCGGCCGCTGGCCGAAGGGCGTCATGGTCGTGTTGTCGACCACAAGGATCGCGCCGGCTTTGTGAACAGCGTCGGCGACGGCCGTGATATCGCAGATATCCAGCCCCGGATTGGCAGGGGTTTCGACAAAGGCAAGGCGATACCCTTCGAAGCCGCCATCGAGGAAGGTCGAGGTCGGCCTGACATCGTAGGTGATGCCGAGCGGCTTGAGGAAGCGATCGGCCAAAGCCCTTGTCGTGTGGTAGCCGTCCGAAGGCAGCAGGACACGGTCGCCGGCCTTGAGCACGGCAAAAAAAGCAGCCGAGATTGCTGCCATTCCCGACGGAAAGGCGACACAGGGCGCATCTTCCAAATGGGCCAGCATATGTTCAACCGCGTCCCAGGTTGGGTTGCTGAAGCGGCCGTACTGGTTGAAACCGGTGGCGTCGCCGGGCGCGTGAAAAATGGCTGCCATGGTCAGGGGCAGGGGAATGGAATCGCCTACGGCAAGCCCGCTGCGACGCAGGTGAGGAAGTGTTGCTGCGCGTGACTTTGCTGTTTCAGACATCGATGTTCATTCCAGTTCAAATCAAAATGGAGTAGGCGCTGGCTGGGGCTGGCCGCAATGGCATAGAGTTGATTTTCGGGCCAATCAGACAGGATAGCCGCGTTATGTCGTTGGTTTGCATGGCATCTATTCCGATCGTGGAACGGCTCGATAAGGTCGGCCCTCGGCGATACCATGTTTCAGATAATGTTCGCGCGGATTCATGCCTGAAAGCCTGATGTCCTCGTGCAGTTCAAGATAGACGCGGTCACGAAAATCTCGAGGAAGTCTCGTGCCGCCTGGAACGACCGGCCAAAGCACAAGCGCTCCGTCATCTAGCTGTCCAGGAAAATAATTCGGCGCAAAAGCCATTTTTCTTGCAACGACATTGAAGGAGAGCTGGTCTCGATAGGAGTATTTGCAGACCTGATAGAACCACTGCTCCATCACTGACTGCAAGTTGGCATCGTTATGATCGCGCAGGAGGACACCACCGAAGATCAGTCCGGCGTCAACTGGATGGCCAATCAACCGATAGTGGCTCATTTGCTCCTCAATGACGGCTGCGTCATCAAAACCTAACTTGATCACGACCTCGGCTTCCGCATAGACGCAGGATCGCTCTGGATGCCGGAAGCAAACCATTGGAGATTGGTCGTCTTTCAAGTGATCGAAGATCGTCGATATCGGTGAATTGAGCAGGCACGTATTGTTCAAATAGAGGCTGGTGCTGTACTCACCAAGGAAGCGATGCGCCAGGATCTTGACCATCTTGGCCGTCCTGACGGGTCCAAGCAGATCGGTATCTATATATCGAAAATCCCAGGTCTTTGAGCGTAGGCTTTTGTCATCCGTAAAGCATATGAAATCAGTCCTGCCGTCATCCTCGTATTCAGAATCAGCAAATCTTTCCGAGTAACCAAATAGGCAAGTGTATACGACCCGAGACCGAGCTGAGCGGGTAACGAGATTTGCAAAGATGCGCAGTAGCTTGTTCATACCAATTTTCTTGCATCGGTCGCGTGGTCACGGTGGTGATGTCGGACGCACAACGGCCTATCAGAACCATTAGAGATAACAAATTTTTCATGGCTTGAACCATGTTTTGTCGCGCGCAACCGTGGCCGCAAAATCCCTCTAAACGGTTCGTTAGGCTTAATAGACCATAAAGACGAGACGTGCCGTCAAGCTGCTCTCATTGGTTGCGGCGCGCGTGTTTGTGAAGCCTATTCCCGTTGACGCCCATAGTGCCCCATGATATCCCATTTGACATCAAAGCCTTCGTTCCGCGTCAGGGTAAAGCGTACGCCAATCGGGCAGCCGCGGCGGCTGCGCGTTTGCCGATTTTTGCCCCAGCGAACGGGATTGATACGGGGCAGGGAACGCGCTGCGGCGGCGCGTGCGACACGATGAAGAGGGGTGCGGCGGCGCAAGCGGCTGTAGAGTTTAATGGACCGGTTTCTCTCGAACACGGTGAGCAGGATCGATGCGAAGGGTCGGGTATCCGTTCCGGCGCATTTCCGTGCCGTCGTGCAGAAGCGCGGCTATTCGGAACTCTATGCACTGCGCTGCCTCGATCTGCCGGCGATGGATGTCGGCGGGCTCGACCTGCTCGACCGTTACGAGCAGCGCATCGCACTCGAAGATCCCTTCTTGCGGACGGCGGACGATATGTCGTTCTTTTGCCATGGCGACGGAACATTCTTGAAAATCGACCAGGACGGCCGCATCACGATGAGCGATTTCATTCGCGAACACACCGGCATTTCGGCGGAAGCGGCCTTTGTCGGACGCGGCAATTTCTTTCAGATCTGGGAGCCGGGACGGCTTGCTGCTTATGGGGCGCAGGCGCGAGCCCGGCTTTTGCAGCTTCGGCAGGGGACGAAGCCTGGGGAGAGACCGGAATGACGGTGGGTCACGGCGATGATCTTCACGCCGTTGGCGGATCGGCCCGCCATATTCCGGTCCTCCTCGCCGAAGTGCTGGAAGCACTGGCGCCAGCTGAGGGCGACACCATCATCGACGGCACGTTCGGCGCCGGCGGCTACACCAGGGCCATTCTGGCGACAGGCGCTTCCGTGGTGGCGATCGATCGCGACCCGGATGCCATCGCCGCCGGGCGCGATCTCGAGGCGCGGTCGGGCGGCCGGCTGCGGCTGGTGCAGGCGCCGTTCTCGACACTGGACGAACATGTCGAGCGCGCCGACGGCGTCGTGCTCGACATCGGTGTGTCCTCGATGCAGCTCGACCAGGCCGAGCGCGGGTTTTCGTTCCGCGCCGACGGGCCGCTCGACATGCGCATGGCGCAGGCGGGCCTCAGTGCCGCCGATGTCGTCAACAGCTTCAAGCCGGGCGATCTCGCCCGCATCTTCGGCTTCCTCGGCGAGGAGCGTCATGCCGGGCGCATCGCCCGCATGATCGAGGCGCGCCGCGAAAAGCGTCCGTTCGAGCGCACGCTGGAACTGGCCGACGCCATCGAGACGCATGTCGGCCGCGCGCCGAAGGACAAGATCCATCCGGCGACGCGCGTCTTCCAGGCGCTGCGCATCTTCGTCAATGACGAGCTTGGCGAACTGGCCAAGGCCCTGTTCGCGGCCGAACGCGCGCTGAAGCCGGGCGGACGGCTCGCCGTGGTGACGTTCCATTCGCTGGAAGACCGTATCGTCAAGCGTTTCATCGCCGACCGCTCCGACGTCGCCACCGGCTCGCGTCACTTGCCCGAGGCTCATGCGCGCACCGCGACCTTCCGCAAGGCGGGCGGCGGCGTGACTGCCGGCGATGCCGAGGTGGCGGCCAATCCACGCGCCCGTTCGGCCAGACTGCGCGCGGCTGTCCGCACCGAGGCGCCGGCGCGCAGCAGCGACTTTTCGATTTTCGGCCTTCCAAAACTTCCCGGCCCAAAGCTTCCCGGTACAGACCGGCCGGGGGAGAGGTAAGCACGTGTTTCGTACCAGCGACATTGTCCTGATTGCCGTCATGGTTGCGGCGGCTGCCTTTACCTACAAGGCCAAGCGCGAGGCCGAGGAACAATTGGCTTCGGTGCAGAAGATCCATGCACAGATCCGCTATGAGGAGGACACGATCGACCTGCTCAAGGCAGATTGGAGCCTGCTCACCCAGCCGTCGCGGCTGCAGAAGCTGGCCGAGCTCTACAAGTCGCAGCTCGAGCTCCAGCCGGTCAGCGCTCGCCAGATCGTCGGCATCGGTGATCTGCCTGCCAAAGCTCTGGACATTCAGGACATCCTGAACGGGCGCCAGGGTGGTATGGCCGACAATTCCGACCAAGCGCCTCCGGGCAGCAGGGATCCCGTCGTGACCGGAGGCATCGCCCAATGATCGGCAAACTGCTGAAGCGTCGCGTCAAGACGAGCGGAGACGGATCGATCGTGGTCGAGGGCGCCCGCAAGGCGACCGGCGGCAAGGGCAGGACGCGCATCGTGATGACGATGGCAGTGTTCTTCGGTATTTTCTCGACCATTTCCGGGCGCCTGGTCTATCTCGGCTTCCAGACCCCCGACATGTCGGGCGGTCCGCAAAGCCGGGTAACGGCATCGCGGCCCGACATTGTCGATCGCAACGGCGAAGTGCTGGCGACGGATATCAAGACGGCGTCGTTGTTTGCCGAGCCGCGCCGCATCGTCGACGCCGACGAGGCGATCGAGAGGCTGTCGACGGTGCTTCCGGACATCGACTATGAGCAGACCTACCATAAGCTGAAGAGCGGCGCCGGTTTCGTCTGGCTGCAGCGGCAGCTGACACCCAAGCAGCAGTCCGACATCATGCAGCTCGGCATTCCCGGCTTTGGCTTCCGCACCGAGAAGCGCCGTTTCTATCCGAGCGGCGAGACCTCGTCCTACATTGTCGGGCTTACCAACATCGACAACCAGGGCATCTCCGGCATGGAGAAATATGTCGATGAGCAGGGCTTGAGCGACCTGCAGGCATCGGGTCTGGCGGTGGCCAAGGATCTGAAGCCGGTCAAGCTTTCGATCGATCTGCGAGTCCAGCACGTGGTGCGCGACGAGATTGCTGCCGGTCTAGAGCGCTATCGCGCCATGGGCGCTGGCGCCGTTGTGCTCAACGTCAAGACCGGCGAAGTGGTGGCCATGGCCTCGGTGCCGGATTTTGATCCTAACAATCCTTATAATGCGCAAGACAAGGACCGGCTGAACCGGATGTCGGCAGGTCTCTACGAGATGGGCTCGACCTTCAAGAGCTTTACCTCTGCCATGGCGCTCGATTCGGGCAAGGCAACGATGGCGAGCCGTTTCGATGCGTCGCATCCAATCCGGGTCGGCCATCAAGCCATTCACGATTTCCACGGCAAAAACCGTGTGCTGTCGTTGCCGGAGGTGTTCCTCTATTCGTCCAACATCGGGTCGGCCAGGGAGGCCGAAATGGTCGGCATCGCGGGACACCGCGAATTCCTGCATCGTCTTGGAATTTTGGATAAGATGCAGACCGAACTGCCGGAAGTCGCCCGCCCGACTGAACCGAAGGTCTGGAAACAGGTGAATTCGTTCACCATCGCCTTCGGTCACGGCGTGTCGACGACGCCGCTGCAAGCGGCTGTCGGCTGCGCCGCGCTGATGAATGGCGGCTTCCTGATGAACCCCACCTTCCTGATCCGTACACAGGAAGAAGCGATGGCCATGGCCAAGAAAGTGGTCAGCGAAAAGACGGTCGACGGCATGCGCTACCTGTATACGCTCAACGCCGAGAAGGGCTCGGCCAGGAATGCCAGAGTCCCGGGCTACCGCGTTGGCGGCAAGACCGGAACAGCCGAGAAGGTCATCAATGGCCGCTACTCGAAGGACTTGAATTTCAATACCTTCGTCGCCGCCTTCCCGATGGACGATCCGCAATACCTGGTGTTTACGATTGCCGACGCCCCGCATCCGGAAAAGCCTGGCATGACGGATGTCGCGGCTGCGAATGCGGGGGTCATGGCTGGCAATATTATCCGGCGTTCGGCTGCCATGCTTGGCGTGAAGCCAGATTTCAGCCATGAAAATGGTGCAACGCTGGTTTCCTATCAGTGATTCTTAGGGCGCGCCGGCAACAGCGCGCTATTTTGTTGCGGTGAACGGGACTCGATGAAGCTCAGAGATCTAGCCGGTATCCTGCCCGTCGAGGGAATGGCATCCATCGATCTGGAGGTTACAGGGATTTCTTCGGATTCCCGCCAGGTAAAACCGGGCGTTGTCTTTTTTGCGCTCGCCGGAACCAAGGCCGATGGTGCCGTCTATGCCGCCGACGCCGCCGCGCGCGGTGCGGCCGCGATCGTGGCGGGCAAAGGCAGCGCCATTGCCGGGCTGTCGGTTTCGGTGCTGGCGGTCGGTGATCCGCGCCTGGCACTGGCGATGAGCGCGGCCCGCTATTTCGGCAAGCAGCCGCAGACGATGGTCGCGGTGACCGGCACCAGCGGCAAGACGTCGGTGGCCGCCTTCACCAGGCAGATCTGGGAGCAGGCGGGTTATGCCGCCGCTTCGATCGGCACCACCGGCGTGGTAGCACCGGGCCGCAACGATTATGGCTCGCTGACGACGCCCGATCCGGTCGCCTTGCACCAGCTGCTGCGGGAATTGGCCGATGCCGGTGTCACCCACGCCGCCATGGAAGCCTCCAGCCATGGGCTCGACCAGCGCCGCCTCGACGGTGTGAAGCTGGCAGCCGGCGGGTTCACCAATCTCGGCCGCGACCATATGGACTACCATCCGACCATCGCGGACTATCACCGGGCCAAATTGCGGCTGTTCGACACGCTGCTGCCGAAGGGCGCGCCGGCCGTGATCTTCGCCGACGATCCATGGTCGGCGCCGACGATCGAAGCGGCGCGGGCCGCCGGGCTCGAGGCGCTGACGGTTGGCCGCCATGGCGATTTCCTCAGGCTGAAGCGGGTCGAGCACGAGCGCCACCGCCAGCGCGCCGAGGTCGAGGCCGACGGCGTGCTCTATGAGGTCGACCTGCCGCTGGCCGGCGATTTCCAGATATCGAACGCGCTGGTTTCGGCGGGGCTTGCCATTTCCACGGGAACACCTGTCGCCAAGGCCTTGATGGCGTTGGAGAAACTGAAGGGCGCGCCGGGCCGGCTTGATCTCGTCGGCACCACCGCCAATGGCGCACCCGTCTATGTCGATTATGCCCACAAGCCCGACGCGCTGGAAAATGTGCTGGCTTCGGTGCGTCCGTTCACCACCGGCCGCGTCATCGTCGTGTTCGGCTGCGGCGGCGACCGCGACCGCGGCAAGCGACCGATCATGGGCGAGATCGCGACGCGGCTTGCGGACGTCGTCATTGTCACCGACGACAATCCGCGTTCGGAAGTGCCGGAAACGATCCGCGCGGCGATCCTCGCCGCAGCACCCGGCGCCATCGAAATCGGCGACCGGCGCCAGGCGATCCACGAGGCGGTCGTCATGCTGCATGCCGGCGACACGCTGATCGTGGCCGGCAAGGGCCACGAGGAAGGCCAGACGGTCGGCTCCGAGACCTTGCATTTTTCCGATCATGAGGAAGTTCGCGCGGCACTCGCGGAGCGTGCGGCATGAGCCTGCTGTGGACCTCCGAGACGCTGGTTGCCGCTATGGATGGGCGGCCGCTCGGGCCAATGCCGGACGGCATATCGGGCATTTCGATCGACAGCCGCAGCCTGCAGCCGGGTGACGCCTTCTTTGCCATCAAAGGCGAGGCGATGGACGGCCATGACTTCGCCACCGCTGCCATCAAGGCCGGTGCCGGGGTGCTGGTGGTGGCTGAAGGCAAGCTGCCGTCGCTTGGCCGGCTGACGGCGCCGATCATCGTCGTAGAGGATGTGCTGGTCGCGTTGGAAAAGCTCGGGGTCGCGTCGCGCGCCCGCTCGAGCGCGAAAATCATCGCGGTGACCGGTTCTGCCGGCAAGACCACCACCAAGGAAGCGCTGCGCCATGTGCTGTCGGCCGTCGGCAAGGTGCATGCCTCCGCGCAGTCCTTCAACAACCATTGGGGCGTGCCGCTGACATTGGCGCGGATGCCCGCCGATTGCGATTATGCCGTGTTCGAGATCGGCATGAACCATCCCGACGAAATCCGGCCGCTGGTGAAGATGGTGAGGCCGCATGTCGCCATCGTCACCATGATCGCGGCCGCGCACCTAGGCTTTTTCCGCAATCTCGACGAGATCGCCAAGGCCAAGGCCGAGATTTTCGAAGGACTGGAGCCTGAGGGCGCCGCTATCCTCAACCGCGACGATGCGCGCTTCAAGCTTCTCGACAAGATGGCGCATGCCGCCGGCGTCGAGCACGTCTACGGCTTCGGCGAGAATGCGCGTTCGACCTTCAAGCTGGTCCAATGCGAACTGCATGCGGATCATTCCGACATCACCGCCAGGATCAGCGGCCATGAGGTGAAGGGGCGGATCGGTGCGCCCGGCCGCCACATGGTGCAGAACGTGCTGGCGGTGCTGGGTGCGGCGCATCTGGTCGGGGCCGATCTCGATAGAGTGGCACTCGCACTGGCCGATCTCTCGGCCGAGCGCGGGCGCGGCAAGCGCTATGTGCTGCGCCATCCCGGTGGCCCGGCCTCGGGCCACTCGGGAGGACCGATCACGCTGATCGACGAGAGCTACAACGCCAATCCGGCGTCGATGGGCGCTGCCATGGCATTGCTCAACGCGACGCCGGTCACCGGCGAGGGCCGCCGCATCGCCGTGCTCGGCGACATGCTGGAACTCGGCGACCATTCGGCCAAGCTGCATGCCGCACTTGCCGATCTCATCGTCGGCACGGGGACGGAGACCGTGTTTCTGGGTGGCCCGGAAATGCGGGCGCTGGCCGAGATACTGCCCGGCGAGGTCAAGACGGAATACCGCGCCGGCGTCGAGGAGCTGAAGCCGGTGCTGCTTGCCGCACTGAAACCGGGCGATGTGGTGATGATCAAATCGTCGAAAGGCATCGGTTTTGCAAAACTGGTCGATGCGCTGCTGGGCAAATTCCCGGCCGAATCTACAACCAGAAAACAGACCTAGGTCGGGGACGAAAAGCGCATGTTTACACTGCTCGTCGATTTTGCGGACAAGGTCTCGGTCTTCAATGTCTTCCGCTACATCACCTTCCGCACCGGCGGAGCGCTGATCACGTCGGCGCTGATCGTCTTCATCTTCGGGCCGACGATCATCAATTCGCTGCGGCTGCGGCAAGGCAAGGGCCAGCCGATCCGCGCCGACGGGCCGCAGACGCATTTCAAGAAGGCCGGTACGCCGACCATGGGCGGCCTTATGATCCTGTCCGGCATCATCGGCTCGTCGCTTTTGTGGGCGAACCTGTCGAGCATCTATGTCTGGGTGGTGTTGCTGGTCACGCTGGGCTTCGGCTCGATCGGCTTCTACGACGACTACCTCAAGGTGACCAAGCAATCCCATCTCGGCTTTTCCGGCAAGGCGCGGCTGGCGCTCGAATTCGTCATCGCCGGCATCGCCGCATGGGTGATCATGCATAACGGGCAGGCGCCGTTCTCGTCGTCGCTGACATTTCCCTTCGCCAAGGAATTCATCGTCAATCTCGGCTGGTTCTTCATTCCGTTCTCCTGCTTCGTCATCGTCGGTGCCGGCAATGCGGTGAACTTGACCGACGGCCTGGACGGGCTGGCGATCGTGCCGATCATGATCGCGGCGGCATCCTTCGGCGTCATCGCCTATCTCTCCGGCAATGCCGTGTTCGCCGAATATCTGCAGATCCATTTCGTGCCGGGTACCGGCGAACTGGCTGTCGTGCTTGGCGCGGTTATAGGTGCCGGCCTCGGCTTTCTCTGGTTCAACGCGCCGCCGGCTGCGATCTTCATGGGCGACACCGGCTCGCTGGCCATGGGCGGCCTGATCGGCACCGTCGCGGTCGCCACCAAGCACGAGATCGTCCTGGTCATCGTCGGTGGATTGTTCGTGGTCGAAATCCTGTCCGTCATCATCCAGGTCGGCTATTTCAAGATGACCGGCAAGCGGGTGTTCCTGATGGCGCCAATCCACCATCATTTCGAAAAGCTCGGCTGGACCGAAAGCCAGGTGGTGATCCGCTTCTGGATCATCGCCGTCATCCTGGCGCTGGTCGGCCTTTCGACCCTCAAGCTGAGATAGGAGGCCGCTTGATCCCCGCCGCATCCTTTTCAAACAAGCGCGTTTCGCTCTTCGGGCTCGGTGGCTCGGGGATCGCGACGGCGCGCGCGCTGATCGCCGGCGGAGCGGACGTGCTGGCCTGGGACGACAATCCCGAAAGCGTCGCCAAGGCGGCCGCCGCCGGTATCGCAACCGGCGATTTGCGCGGGGTCGATTGGGCAAAATTCTCGGCTTTCGTGCTGTCGCCCGGTGTGCCGCTGACACATCCCAAGCCGCATTGGACGGTGGAGCTGGCGCGTGGCTCCGGCGTCGAGATCATCGGCGACATCGAGCTTTTCTGCCGCGAGCGGATGCTCAGTGCGCCGACGTCGCCCTTCATTGCCATCACCGGCACCAACGGCAAGTCGACGACGACCGCGCTGACCGCGCATATTCTAAAGGCCGCGGGGCGCGACACGCAGATGGGCGGCAATATCGGCCGCGCGGTGATGACGCTCGATCCGCCGCAGCCCGATCGGCACTATGTGGTCGAATGCTCATCCTACCAGATCGACCTCGCGCCCTCGATCAACCCGACGGCCGGCATCCTGCTCAATCTGACGCCAGACCATCTCGACCGTCATGGCACCATGCAGCACTACGCCACGATCAAGGAGCGGCTGGTGGCTGGCAGTGAGACGGCGATCATCGGCATCGATGATCCCTGGTGCGCGCAGATCGCCGAGCGGCTGGAGCGGGCGGGGCGGCATGTCATCCGCATTTCCAAGCGGCTGCCGCTGACCGACGGCTATTTCGCCGACGGCAGCGATCTGATGGAGGCGGTGCACGGCCGCTACAGCCGGGTCGCCTTCCTCGAAGGCATCGGCTCGCTTCGTGGCCAGCACAATGCGCAAAATGCGCTGGCAGCGGTCGCGGCCTGCCTCAAGGTCGGACTGGAGCTTGGCGAGATTCAGTCCGGGCTGGAAAGTTTTCCCGGCCTCGCGCACCGCATGGAGCAGGTCGGCCGCAAGAACCATGTGCTTTTCATCAACGATTCCAAGGCGACCAATGCCGATGCGGCGGCACCGGCGCTGTCGAGCTTTGCGCGCATCTACTGGATTGCCGGCGGCCTGCCCAAGGAAGGCGGCATCGAGCCTTTGCGCGGTTTCTTCCCACGCATCGCCAAGGCCTATCTGATTGGCGAGGCCGCGCCTGCCTTTTCCGCGACGCTGGGTGAGGCCGTGCCCTACGAGATTTCAGGGACGCTGGCCGCGGCGGTCGCGCACGCCGCGCATGATGCGGCCCAGGACGACAGCGGCGAGGCGGTGGTGCTGTTGTCGCCGGCCTGCGCCAGTTTCGACCAGTTCAAGAATTTCGAAGTCCGCGGCGAAGCCTTCAGGCAAGCTGCGAATGCTATCGAGGGCGTGAAACCCATCGGAGGGGCACGATAATGCAAAGCCGTCTCGACAAAAGCCCGGTTGCGACCTGGTGGTGGACGATCGATCGCTGGTTCCTGGCGGCGTTCCTTTCGCTGATGGGGCTTGGCATCGTGCTGTCCTTTGCCGCCAGCCCGGCGGTGGCCGAACGCATCGGTCTCGACAGTTTCCACTTCGCCACAAGGCAGATCATCTTCACCGTGCCGGCGCTAGGCGTCATGCTGGCCGTTTCCTTCCTCGATTCCAGGGAAATCCGGCGCATGGCATTGATCATGCTGTGCCTGATGCTGGTGCTGATGGTGGCGGTGCTCTACATCGGCGTCGAGGTGAAGGGCGCGCGTCGCTGGGTGTCGCTCGCCGGCCTGTCGATCCAGCCTTCGGAATTCCTCAAGCCCGCCTTCGTCATCATGTGCGCCTGGCTGTTTGCCGAGCACAAGCGCCAGCCCGACATTCCGGGCAATCTGTTCGCCATGCTGTTGCTGGTGCTGGTCGTGTCGCTGCTGGTGGCGCAACCGGACCTCGGCCAGACCATGCTGACGACCGGCACCTGGGGTATCATGTTCTTCATGGCCGGGCTGCCATGGCTGTGGATCGTGGCGCTTGGTGCTGCTGGCGTCGGCGGTGTCTTTGCCGCCTATACGGTGTTTCCGCACGTTGCCTTGCGCATCGACAAGTTCCTTACCGGCGAAGGCGACACGTTCCAGGTCGACATGGGACGCGAGGCGCTGATCAATGGCGGCTGGTTCGGCGTCGGGCCGGGCGAGGGCACCGTCAAGCGGGTCATTCCCGACAGCCATGCCGACTTCGTCTTCTCGGTCGCCGGCGAAGAGTTCGGGCTGATCATGTGCTTCTTCATCATGTCGATCTTCGCCTTCATCGTGCTGCGCGGCCTCAACACGGCGCTGAAGGAGCATGACGATTTCACCCGCTATGCGGTCGGCGGCCTTGTCACCGTCTTCGGCCTGCAGGCCGTCATCAACATGTGCGTCAACCTGCAACTTGTCCCGGCCAAGGGCATGACGCTGCCGTTCATCTCCTATGGCGGCTCCTCGCAGATCGCCATCGCCATCTCGATGGGCATGGTGCTGGCGCTGACACGCAAGCGGCCGGAAAAGCGCAAGCAGATGGGCTTTGGCCTGTCGCAACGCGCCGTCCCGGCGGAGTAATATGGCCAGAGGCGTCATCCTTCTCGCAGCGGGCGGAACCGGTGGGCATCTTTTCCCGGCCGAGGCGCTGGCGCATGAGCTGAACGAGCGCGGCTGGTCGGTGCATCTGGCGACCGACGATCGTGCCGAGCGGTTCGCCGGTCATTTTCCGGCGGCAGCCATTCATCCGATCCAGTCGGCGACGATGGGTTCGAAAAATCCTTTTGCCGTGCTTGGCGCTTTCTGGAAAATCTGGCGCGGCGTGCGCCAGGCTTCCGCCATCATCGCCAGGATCAAGCCGGATGCCGTCGTTGGCTTCGGCGGTTATCCGACCTTGCCGCCGCTCTACGCGGCGACACGGCGCAAGGTGCCGACGCTGATCCACGAGCAGAACGCGGTGATGGGGCGCGCCAATCGGGCGCTGGCCGGTCGTGTCGATGCGATCGCCGGTGGCTTCCTGCCGCAGGACACCAGTGCCGCCGGCACCAAGACGGTGACGACGGGCAATCCAGTCAGGCCTGCCGTGCTGGAAGCGGCCAAGACGGCTTACGCGGCGTCGGCCGGGGAACAGCCGTTCCGCCTGCTGGTGTTCGGCGGCAGCCAGGGCGCCCAATTCTTTTCCGATGCCGTGCCGGGGGCAATCGCGCTGCTTTCCGATGCCCAGCGCAAGCGGCTGGTAATCACGCAGCAGGCGCGCGCGGACGACGTGGCGCGGGTCAAGGCGGCCTATGCGGCACTCGGCGTCGCCGCCGAGGTCTCACCCTTCTTCACCGACATGGCGCTGCGCATGGCGGCCGCGCATCTGGTGATCTCGCGCTCAGGCGCTTCGACCGTCTCCGAGATCGCCGTCATCGGCCGGCCGGCGCTGCTGGTGCCTTATCCCTACGCGCTCGATCACGACCAGGCGGCGAACGCGGCGGCCCTTGCCGCCGGCGGCGGCGGCGAAGTGCACCCGCAATCCTCGCTTTCACCCGAACGCATCGCAGCGCTCCTCGACGGGCTGATGGACCAGCCTGAGCGGCTTGTGGCGATGGCGGCGGGCGCAAAATCGGCCGGCCGGCCGAACGCGGCACGGTTGCTCGCCGATCTCACAGAGGCTATTGCGTCCAAAAAAACCGTTTCGGATTTCAGGAAGGGGACGCACGCATGAAGATGCCGCAGACCATCGGCCTTGTGCATTTCATCGGCATTGGCGGCATCGGCATGAGCGGCATTGCCGAAGTGCTGCACAATCTCGGCTACAAGGTGCAAGGGTCCGACCAGGCCGAAAGCGCCAATGTGCAGCGGCTTCGCGACAAGGGCATCGAATGCTTCGTCGGCCACAAGGCCGAAAATCTCGGCGATGCCGAGGTGGTGGTCGTCTCGACGGCGATCAAGAAGTCGAATCCGGAACTCAAGGCCGCGCGCGAAAAGCTGCTGCCGATCGTGCGCCGGGCAGAGATGCTGGCCGAACTGATGCGCTTCCGCCAGGCGGTGGCGATCGGCGGCACGCATGGCAAGACGACGACGACCTCGATGGTGGCGACCTTGCTCGACGCCGGCGGGCTCGATCCGACAGTCATCAATGGCGGCATCATCAATGCCTATGGCACCAACGCGCGCATGGGCGACGGCGAGTGGATGGTGGTCGAGGCCGACGAGAGCGACGGCACCTTCCTCAGGCTGCCGGCCGAGATCGCGGTCGTCACCAACATCGATCCCGAGCATCTCGATCACTATGGCAGCTTCGACAAGGTGCGCGAAGCGTTCCGCCAGTTCGTCGAGAACGTGCCGTTCTACGGTTTTGGCGTGATGTGCACCGATCATCCGGAAGTGCAGGCGCTGGTCAGCCGTATCGAGGACCGCCGCATCGTCACCTATGGCGAGAACGCGCAGGCCGATGTGCGCTTCACCAACCACCGCATGGCGGGCGCCATTTCGGAATTCGACGTGGTAATCCGCGACCGCAAGACCGGCGGCCAGACGACCATAGCAGGCCTGCGCCTGCCGATGCCCGGCCGTCACAACGTCTCCAACGCGACCGCCGCGATCGCCGTCGCGCATGAGCTTGGCCTGTCGGCCGAGGCGATCAAGAAGGGCCTGTCGTCTTTCGCCGGCGTCAAGCGCCGCTTCACCCATACCGGCTCCTGGAACGGTGTCGATGTGTTCGACGATTACGGCCACCATCCAGTCGAGATATCGGCGGTGCTGAAGGCGGCGCGCAGTGCCACCAAGGGTCGCGTCATCGCCATTGCGCAGCCGCATCGCTTCACCCGGCTGCATGATCTGTTCAACGAGTTTTCCGCCTGCTTCAACGACGCCGACACGGTGATGGTGGCGCCGGTCTACGCAGCCGGCGAGGAGCCGATCGACGGCGTCAGCTCGGACGCGCTGGTGTCGCGCATCCGCGCCGGCGGCCATCGCGACGCGCGCTACATCGAAGGACCGGCAGCGATTGCGCCCATCATCCGCGATCTGGCCAAGTCAGGCGACTTCGTCGTCTTCCTGGGCGCCGGCAACATCACCCAATGGGCCTATGCGTTGCCCAAGGAGCTTGGCGGGACCGTCTCATGATGCACGGCCAGGCCCTGATCGACAGACTTGGCGACCGGCTTGCCGGCCTGCGCGGGCGCGTCACGCCGAATGCCGAGATGGACAAGATCACCTGGTTCCGTGCGGGTGGCCTGGCGGAAGCTCTGTTCCAGCCGGCGGACGAGGAGGACCTCGCCGCGTTCCTCAAAGCCGTTCCGGAGGAAATACCGCTGACCATCGTCGGCGTCGGCTCGAACCTTCTGGTCCGTGACGGCGGCATTTCGGGCTTTGTCATCAGGCTTTCGGCCAAGGGTTTTGGCGAAGCGGAAGTCATTTCGCCAATCAGGATCAAGGCTGGCGCGGCCACGCCCGACAAGCGCGTCGCCGCGGTGGCGCTCGAGGCGGGCATTGGCGGCTTTCATTTCTATCACGGCATTCCCGGCGCCATCGGCGGCGCACTGCGGATGAATGCCGGTGCCAATGGCGTCGAGACGCGCGAGCGCGTCGTCGAGGTGCGCGCGCTCGACCGCAAGGGCAATGTGCAGACGCTGAGCAATGCCGATATGGGCTACGCCTATCGTCATTCAGCAGCACCTGCTGGGCTTATCTTCACCTCGGCCGTGTTCGAAGGCTTTGCCGAGGACAAGGCCGCGATCAAGGCGGCGATGGATGCCGTGCAGAACCATCGCGAGACCGTGCAGCCGATCCGCGAGAAGACAGGCGGCTCGACCTTCAAGAATCCCGAAGGCACGTCAGCCTGGAAGGAGATCGACAAGGCAGGCTGCCGCGGCCTGATGATCGGCGGCGCGCAGATGTCGCCGATGCATTGCAACTTCATGATCAACACGGGAACCGCGACCGGCTACGACCTTGAATATCTCGGCGAGACGGTGCGCACGCGGGTGCTGGAGAATTCCGGTATCCGGCTGCAATGGGAAATCAAGCGCATCGGCAATTTCCGGCCGGGACATGCTGTGCAGGAGTTTCTCGGGCAGCTTCTTTAGCCCGCTTCGAACTTCATGTGACACATGAAGTTCGACGGTGCCAAAACGGCCCGCAACCGTTGCCCCGAAGACTCAACGACACGCTTTTCGTATCCATTTTCTCAGAAAGTGAATCTCTCGGAATCGTAAGCACTTGCCAGTGAATCAACTCTCTGATTCTCTGCTCGAAAGCGTTTTCTGATTTGAGTCGTTCGACGCGTTACCCGCGTTTTCCGTCTGGGGGGCAACCTGCTGGGAGACTCGGACTCAATGTTGCGGAAAATCTTGGTTTTTGGTCCGCCGTGAGAGGGGATGCCGGGGAATGAAGAGCAAGCATGTGGCCGTCCTGCTGGGTGGGTTTTCGTCCGAGCGGCCCGTGTCTCTGTCTTCGGGAAAGGCTTGTTCCGATGAGCTCGAGAAGGAAGGCTATCATGTCACGCGCGTCGATGTCGGGCGCGATGTCGGCTCCGTGCTTGCCGAACTCAAGCCCGATGTTGTCTTCAATGCGCTGCATGGCCCTTTTGGCGAGGATGGTACCGTCCAGGGCATTCTCGAGTATCTTGGCATTCCCTACACCCATTCCGGCGTGCTCGCCTCGGCTCTGGCCATGAACAAGGAGCAGGCCAAGCGGGTTGCCAAATCGGTCGGCGTCCCGGTCGCCGAATCGAAGGTTGCCAGCCGCTTCGCCATTCAGAGCAAGCATCCGATGAGGCCGCCCTATGTGGTCAAGCCGGTCAATGAGGGTTCGAGCTTCGGCGTCGTCATCGTGCATGAAGGCCAGTCGCATCCGCCGCAGGTGATCGGTTCGTCCGAATGGAAATATGGCGATACCGTCATGGTCGAGCGCTATATCCACGGTCGTGAGCTGACCTGCGCGGTAATGGGCGATGTGGCGCTGGGGGTCTGTGAGATCATCCCGACCGGCCATTCCTTCTACGACTATGATTCAAAATATGTCGCCGGGGGATCAAAGCACGAATGCCCCGCAAAAGTTTCACCGAATATTTACCAAAAAATACAAACACTGGCGCTCAAGGCTCACCAAGCGATCGGCTGTCGGGGCGTTTCCCGATCGGACTTCCGTTATGACGATCGGCATTCCGAAAACGGCGAGATTGTCTGGCTCGAGGTCAACACCCAGCCGGGTATGACTCCGACGTCTTTGGTGCCTGAAATCGCCGCCCAGGCCGGGCACTCGTTTGGCGATCTGTTGAGTTGGATGGTGGAGGACGCTTCGTGTCTGCGTTGAAATGGGGACAAGGTAGGGAGAGGGGCGCGGCCGAACCGACGCTGTTCGGCCTGCCGTTGTCATCAGGCCATTTCGTGCTGCCGCGTATGCTTCGCCGCCCGGTGCGCATTCTGGCGCGCCTCGGTGTCGGGGAATTCCAGGCACCACGCTTTTCCGCAGCCATGATGTCGGCCGTGCTGATCGCCTCGAGCAGCGCCTATGGCGCTTATCTCGGCGGCCATGTCGACGGCATCGTACAGAGCATCACTGCCCGCACCGGCTTTGCCGTCGATCAGGTCAAGGTGGTCGGCAATCGCCAGACCTCGGAGATCGATATCCTCGACAGGCTCGAACTCGACGGCTGGACATCGCTGATCGGCTTCGACGCCGAGGCCGCGCGGGAGCGTATCGACACCTTGCCGTGGATCGAGGTCGCGGCGGTGCGCAAAGTTTATCCGCACACTCTGGAAGTGCGTGTCGAGGAGCGCGCGCCCTTCGCGCTCTGGCAGCAGGGCGACGAGCTGTCCGTCATCGAGAAGGATGGCGCCGTGATCGCGCCGTTCTCGGGCGGCAAGCAGGTGCTTTTGCCTCTGCTGATCGGCACCGGCGCGCCGGCGAGCGCTCCCGGCTTCCTGGCCAAGATCGAAAAATATCCCGAGCTGGCGAACCGGATCAAAGGCTACATCCGCGTCGGTGAGCGGCGCTGGGACCTGAAGCTGGACAATGGCATCACCGTCAAGCTTCCCGAGGACGATGAGGATCAGGCGCTCGCCGAACTCGTCAAGATGGACCACGACAAGGGCTTGTTGTCGCGCGATATCGCCGCCGTCGACATGCGCCTGACCGACCGGCTGGTCGTGCAGTTGACGCCCGAGGCGGCGACGCAGCGCGAAGCCGCACTCAACGAAAAACCCAAGAGCCTGAAGCGCAAGCCGGAGACGAAGATATGAGCTGGCTTGGCGGTCATGGCGATGCCTCGTCGCGCCGGTCCGGCACCCTGACGGTGCTGGATGTCGGTTCGAGCAAGGTCTGCTGCATGGTGGCCAGGCTGAAGCCGAGCGATGACGGCAAGCTGCTGCGTGGCCGCTCGCACCGGATCCAGGTGATCGGCATCGGCCATCAGAAATCGCAAGGCGTGAAGTCGGGCGTCGTCGTCGATCTCGACCGCGCCGAGCATGCCATCCGCCTTTCCGTCGATGCGGCCGAGCGTATGGCTGGGCTGACGGTCGATTCGCTGATCGTCAACATGACCGCCGGCCGGCTGAAGAGCGAAGCCTTCTCGGCAACCATCAACCTTGGCGGCCACGAGGCCGACGAGGCCGACATCAAGCGCGTTCTCGGTGCCGGCGCCAAGCAGGCGCTGAAGGCCGAGCGCGAGGTGATCCATTCGCTGCCCGTCGGCTTCTCGCTGGATGCGGAACGCGGCGTGCGCGATCCGCGCGGCATGGTCGGCGACGCACTCGGCGTCGACATGCATGTGCTGACCGGCGACGCCGCTCCGATGCGCAACCTGGAGCTTTCCATCAACCGTTCGCATCTGTCGGTCGAGCGCATGGTGGCGACGCCCTATGCCAGCGGGTTGGCGGCGCTGGTCGACGACGAACTGGAAATGGGCGCGGCCTGCATCGACATGGGTGGCGGCACGACCACGATCTCGGTGTTTTCGGAAGGCAAGTTCGTCCATGGCGATGCCATCGCCATCGGCGGCAACCATGTCACGCTGGATATGGCCAAGGGACTTTCGACCTCGCTCGACGCCGCCGAACGGCTGAAGGTGATGCATGGCTCGGCACTGCCGGGCAGTGCAGACGACCGTGACCTGGTCTCGATCCAACCGATCGGCGACGATGGCGACGTGCCTTTGCAGATCCCGCGCTCGGTGATGACGCGCATCGTGCGCGCCCGCATCGATGAGACGCTGGAACTGCTGCGCGATCGGCTGAACAAGTCCGGCTACGGCAATGCGGTGGGCAAGCGTGTGGTGCTCACTGGCGGCGCCAGCCAGCTTGCCGGCCTGCCGGAGGCAGCGCGCCGCATCCTGGGACGTAATGTGCGTATCGGCCGTCCGCTCGGCGTGGCCGGCCTGCCGGAAGCGGCGAAGGGGCCGGCCTTCTCGGCCGCGGTGGGGCTTCTGATCTATCCGCAGATGGCGAGTTTCGAGAGCCATCCGGCGAAAGGAATTTCCGGTCTCAGAATGACCGGAACGGGCGGAAAACTGCATCGCATGAGTCAGTGGTTGAGAGACAGTTTCTAATTGACGGGGACAGCCCCATAGGCGGCCGCGGCGGCGAAGCGGCGTGAAAGGCAAAGGACGGAGACAATGACCATCAATCTGCAAAAGCCGGACATCACCGAGCTTAAGCCGCGCATCACCGTGTTCGGTGTCGGCGGCGGCGGCGGCAATGCCGTCAACAACATGATCACCGCCGGTTTGCGCGGTGTCGAGTTCGTGGTGGCCAACACCGACGCGCAGGCGCTGACCATGTCGAAGGCAGGCCGCCTGATCCAGCTCGGCGCGCATGTCACCGAAGGCCTCGGCGCCGGCTCGCAGCCGGAAGTCGGCCGTGCGGCGGCGGAAGAGTGCATCGACGAGATCCTCGATCACCTGACCAACACCCATATGTGCTTCGTCACCGCCGGCATGGGCGGCGGCACCGGCACCGGTGCTGCTCCGGTCGTTGCCCGCGCAGCGCGCGAAAAGGGCATCCTCACCGTCGGCGTCGTCACCAAGCCGTTCCATTTCGAAGGCCAGCGCCGCATGAAGACAGCGGACTTCGGCATCGAGGAACTGCAGAAGTGCGTCGATACGCTGATCGTCATCCCCAACCAGAACCTGTTCCGGCTGGCCAATGACAAGACCACCTTCGCCGACGCCTTCGCCATGGCCGACCAGGTGCTCTATTCCGGTGTTGCCTGCATCACCGACCTGATGGTCAAGGAAGGCCTGATCAATCTCGACTTCGCCGACGTGCGCTCCGTCATGCGCGAGATGGGCAAGGCGATGATGGGCACCGGCGAAGCTTCGGGCGAGGGCCGCGCGATGGCCGCCGCCGAAGCGGCGATTGCCAACCCGCTGCTCGACGAGACCTCGATGAAGGGCGCCAAGGGCCTGCTGATCTCGATCACGGGCGGCCGCGACCTGACGCTGTTCGAAGTCGACGAAGCGGCGACCCGTATCCGCGAGGAAGTCGACCAGGACGCCAACATCATCCTGGGCGCTACCTTCGACGAGGAACTCGAAGGCGTCATCCGCGTCTCGGTGGTTGCCACCGGCATCGACAAGTCGGCGGCTGAAATCGCTGCTGCGCCGATCTCGATCCGCACAGCGCCGCCGAAGCCGGTCAGCCGCCCGGCCGTTGCCGCGGTGGAAAGTCGCCCAGTGCCGGTCCAGCAGACCATGTACGAACCGCGCGCCGCTGACCCGGTTGCCGAAGCCATCCAACTGGCCGAAGCCAATGCCGCGGCCATGGCTCAGGCGCGCCCGGCTCCGGTTGCTCACGCTGAAGATTTCCGCCCGCAGAGCAAGATCTTCCAGGCGCCGCCAGCACAGCCGATGCCGCAGCCGGTGGTCCAGCAGATGCAGCCGGCTCCGCAGCCGCGCGAGATGCTGCGCGAAGCCCCGCAGCCGGTTGCCATGGCGCCGCAGCGTATGCCGCGCGTCGAGGACTTTCCGCCCGTCGTCAAGGCCGAGGTGGATGCCAAGAGCCGCCCAGCCGACCACGAAAACAACAGCGGGCCGATGGGCCTGCTGAAGCGCCTGACCAACGGCCTGACCCGTCGCGAAGAAGAGCCTGCACGGCTCCAGCCGGCGCAGCCGCGCGAACCCAAGCTGCGCCAGGCCGCACCCGAAGTGCGCCGTCTCGCCAGCCAGGATGCGCAGCTCTACGCGCCGCGTCGTGGTCAGCTCGACGATCAGGGCCGCCTGACACCGCAGGTGAGGGCGACTCAGGAAGACGATCAGCTGGAGATTCCGGCGTTCCTGCGCCGCCAGGCCAACTGATTGGTAAACGGACTGTAACATTTGTTAACAGGCAAGCGAGGGATCGCTTGCCTGTTAAGAGGGGTGTAATTTCAAGCACTTACCAAGTCGTGCCCATTCTAGTTTGCGGTTACACAGAGTAAGAAACCGTGATTTGGAGTCTCCCCGACGGGACATTATCTTCGCCGCCTACCATCGTCGGTTTGCCAGGATTTCGGGGGAAGTCGCCCTGCTTGCCGATTCACACAAGAGCCGCGCCCTCGGGCTGGAGAAGCGGACCTAGGCATTACGGGCTTATGGGGATTGTCTTGCACGACTATCAGACGACATTGAAGACGCGCGCGTCGCTTACCGGCACCGGCGTCCACAGCGGCAAGGAAGTTTCCATCAGCTTCATGCCGGCGGATGCCGACACCGGCATCGTTTTTCAGCTTTTCAGCGGTGCGGAGCAGGGCCGCGAGTTCCGGGCCTTGGTCTCGGAGGTCGGCGCCACCGACCTGTGCACCATGCTTGGTGATCCCGCCGGCGAGCACATCGCCACGGTCGAGCACATCATGGCTGCGTTGCTCGGGCTCGGTATCGACAATGTCGCCATCGAGATCGATGGTTCCGAGGTTCCGATCTTCGATGGCAGCGCCATGGCGTTTGTCGAGGCCATCGACCAGGCGGGCATCGAGACGCTGTTGGTCAAACGGCGCTACATCAGGGTCATCAAGCCGGTCCGTATCGAGAATGGCGCCTCGTGGGCAGAGTTCAGGCCCTATGACGGCACCCGTTTCGAGATCGAGATCGACTTCGAAAGCCCGGCAATCGGCCGTCAGCTGTTCGCGTCCGACCTCAATGCCGATATTTTCCGCCGCGACATTGCGCGCGCCCGCACCTTCGGTTTCATGAAGGACGTCGAGCGGTTGTGGGCCGCCGGCTACGCGCTCGGCTCCTCGCTGGAGAATTCGCTGGTGATCGGTGACGACAACCGCGTCATCAACATGGGCGGCCTGCGCTATCCCAACGAATTCGTGCGCCACAAGACGCTGGACGCCATGGGCGACCTGGCCTTGGCCGGCGCCCGCTTCATCGGCTGCTTCCGCTCCTATCGCGGTGGCCACAGGATGAATGCCGCGGCACTGCGCCGCTTGCTGTCGGATCGCACCGCGTTCGAAATCGTCGAGACGACACGCCGGGAACGTGGCCGCAGCGCCGAGATGAACGCTGTCAACGCGCCGCTCTACGCGCCCTGGATGATCTGATTTTCTTATTTTTTCGTATTCCATGATAGCCGGCCAGTGTTGCAGGAATGCACCATCCGTCGGTGAAATTGCACGGATGTTCAAGCTGTGTCCGGCCGCCACAAAAATGCGCGATTGGCCGGAGATAGCGTTGCCGGGCAAGGCGGTAATGGTCTATGGCTGCTGCCGTCGATTAGTGCATGGCGCTCAAAAGTGGGGACCAGTTTTGAGACAATGGCGTGCAGCGGACATTAAAATAACGCCGAAAGGGCGGAATCCAATCATGTTCTTCAAGCGAGTCGGTCAATTGAAAGCGCCGCAGAGGGCTGTTTTCCTGGCGCTTTCGGTGGTTGTTCCATCGCTCTTCCTGTCAGCCTGCATGTCGTCGGAGAAAGATATCGACCTGTCGACCTACGTCGACCAGACCGAACCGGCCGATGTTCTCTACAATCAGGGCCTTGCCAATCTCAACGCCGGACGCCTGCAAGAGGCGAGCCGCAAGTTCGACGCGGTCGACCGCCAGCATCCCTATTCGGAGTGGGCCCGCAAATCGATGGTGATGGGCGCTTTCGCCGATTATCGTCAGGGCAATTACGACGAGGCGATCGGCTCGGCCAAGCGCTATCTGACGCTCTATCCGTCGACCGATGACGCTGCTTATGCGCAGTACATCATCGGCTTGAGCTACTACCGCCAGATCAAGGACGTGACGCAGGACCAGAAGGAAGCGCGCCAGACCGTTCAGACGATGCAGGATCTGGTGACGCGCTGGCCGACCTCGGAATATGTCGACGACGCCAAGGAAAAGATCCGCTTCGCCAACGATCAGCTGGCCGGCAAGGAAATGCAGATCGGCCGCTACTATCTCGAGCGCCGTGAGTACATCGCCGCCGTCAAGCGCTTCCGCACCGTGGTCGAGAACTATTCCAACACGCGCCATGTCGAGGAGGCGCTCGCTCGCCTGACCGAAAGCTATTACGCGATGGGCCTGACCTCCGAGGCGCAGACCGCCGCCGCGGTGCTCGGTACCAACTACCCCGACAGCTCGTGGTACAAGGATTCCTACAAGCTGTTGCAGAGCAATGGGCTTGCACCGCGCGAAAATGCCGGGTCGTGGATATCCAAGGCCGGGAAGATGATCACCGGCGCCTGATCCGAAGCAGACGTCGCGGACTTCGCCTACGCGCCGTCCGCTTGGTCTTCCTGGTTTGTCGCAGGTTCTTGTCGCAAAACCGCGCGGCACTTTTGCGGAACCTGCTTGGAGTCATTCGGACCGAAGCGTGTGTAGCGCTTTTTCGGATTGATCCGGTGCTCAAACAAAAAGATAGTGCGGCGCTGCGACTGCGAATGGTCGCGTGCCGTTCTAGATTCGGGTTCTGATGCTCTCCAGACTGTCGATCCGCGATATCGTCCTGATCGAGAAGCTGGATATCGACTTCCAGCCGGGTCTTTCCGTGCTGACCGGCGAAACAGGCGCCGGCAAATCCATCCTGCTCGATGCCCTGTCGCTGGCGCTTGGCGCGCGCGGTGACGCATCGCTGGTGCGCCATGGCGCGGCGCAAGGCCAGGTCATCGCGGTCTTCGACGTGCCGCGCAACCATCCGGCCCGCACCTTGCTCGCCGACAACGCCATCGAGGATGACGGCGACATCATCCTGCGCCGCTTGCAGACGGCGGATGGCCGCACCCGCGTCTTCGTCAACGATCAGCCTTCAAGCGTCACCTTGATGCGCGATGTCGGGCGGGCGCTGGTCGAGATCCATGGCCAGCACGATGAACGCGCTTTGGTCGATCCCGGCGCGCACCGCGAGGTGCTCGACGCTTTCGGCGGCCATCTCGGCGCTGTTCGCTCGACGGGCGAAGCATGGCGGCACTGGCGCGCCTGCGAGCAGGAGCTGTCGCGACACCGCGCCAAGGTGGCGGCGGCCGCGCGCGAGGCCGACTATCTGCGCGCCGCGGTCGCGGAACTGACGAAGCTCGATCCGCAGCCGGGTGAGGAGACCGATCTCGCCGAATTGCGCGCGTCGATGATGCGGGTGGAGAAGATCGCCTCCGAAATCCATGATGCGCAGGATGTGCTGTCTGGTCCGTCCTCGCCCCTGCCGCAGCTGGCCAGCCTGCTGCGCCGGCTGCAGCGCAAGGTGACGGAGGCGCCCGGCCTGCTCGACGACGTGGTCAAGTCGCTCGATGAGGCGATGCTGTCGCTCGACGCGGCGCAATCGGGTGTCGAGGCAGCATTGCGCGCCACCGAATATGATCCGCAGCGGCTGGAGAGGGCGGAGGAGCGGCTGTTTTCGCTGCGTGCGGCCTCGCGTAAGCACAGCGTTGCCGTCGACGACCTGGCGCAGCTGCGCGACACGATGGTTGCCGATCTCGCCGATCTCGATGCCGGCGAGGAGCGCCTGCACGGGCTGGAAAAGCAGGCCGCCGCGGCGCGCGAGACCTACGACATCGCCGCCGCGCAGCTATCCTCGCTTCGTCATGCGGCGGCCGTCGGCCTGACGAAGGCGGTCATGGCGGAATTGCCGGCGCTGAAGCTCGAACGCGCCGCCTTTATCGTGGAAATGAAAAGCGAGGCCGAGAGCCGCATGGAAGAGGGCATCGACCAGATCGAATTCTGGGTGCGCACCAATCCAGGCACGCGGCCCGGGCCGATGATGAAGGTGGCTTCCGGGGGCGAGCTGTCGCGCTTCCTTTTGGCGCTGAAGGTGGCGCTTGCCGACCGTGGCTCGGCGCCGACGCTGGTCTTCGATGAAATCGACACCGGGGTGGGCGGCGCCGTGGCGGACGCCATCGGCCAGCGGCTGGCCCGGCTTTCGAAGCGCGTTCAGGTGCTGTCGGTGACGCACGCGCCGCAAGTGGCGGCGCGCGCGGCGACGCATTTCCTGATCTCCAAATCCGGCACCACCGACCGTGTCGCCACCGGCATTGCCGAGATGGACCGGCCGGCGCGGCAGGAAGAGATCGCGCGCATGCTGGCCGGCGCCACCATCACCGACGAGGCACGTGCCGCCGCCGAACGGCTACTGCGCGAGAACACCGGCGCTTCCTGACGGCGATACTTCTCGATCGGGCTGCTTCTGGTCGGTGAAATTCGGCGTCCGAACAGAGTCAGTATATGGCTCCATCCCGCTGTTTCGGCGTGGTTTTGTCAGAATTCGGCTCCCTTCCATCCGAATCCTGATCTATTGTCCCGGCCAACAGCAGCCAGGTGCAAAAACATGCCCGAAAAACCCGTCGATGCCCTGACCGAAAGCGAGGCCGAAGCCGAGCTGAAGCGTCTGGCGGAAGAGATCGCCGAGCACGACCGGCGCTACCATACCGAAGACGCGCCTGTTATCACCGACGCGCAGTATGATGCGCTGGCGCGGCGCAACCTTGCCATCGAGGAGCGCTTTCCGGCGCTGGTGCGCGAGGATTCGCCGTCGCTCAGGGTTGGTGCAGCCCCGGCGGAAGGCTTTGCCAAGGTGCGCCATGCGGTGCCGATGCTCAGCCTCGCCAAGGCCTATACCGATCAGGACGTCACCGATTTCATCGAACGCGGCCGGCGGTTCTTCGATCGCGACAAGGATCTCGACATCGCCTTCACGGCTGAGCCGAAGATCGACGGGCTATCGGCTTCGCTGCGCTACGAGAAGGGCGTGTTCGTGCAGGGTGCGACGCGGGGCAACGGCGCCGTCGGCGAGGACATCACCGCCAATTTGAGGACCATTGCCGACATTCCTTCGAAGCTGAAAGGCTCGGGCTGGCCCGAGATTATCGAGATACGCGGCGAGGTCTACATGACCTATGCGGAATTCGAGGCGCTGAAGCAACGCTCGGCGGCGGTCGGCGGCCAGGACTACGTCAATCCGCGCAACACGGCGGCCGGGTCGCTGCGCCAGAAGGACCCGTCCGTCACCGCCAGCCGCAACCTCAAATTCTTCGCCTATGCCTGGGGCTACACAACAGCGGATCCTGCTCCGACCCAGTATGATTCGGTGCAGAAGTTCGCGGAGTGGGGATTCAAGGTCAGTCCGCTGATGGTGCGGGCGAAATCGGCCGATGACTTGATCGCGCATTATCATCGGATCGAGGAGCAGCGCTCGGCGCTTGGCTACGACATCGACGGCGTCGTCTACAAGGTCGACCAATTGGAGTTGCAGCGCCGATGGGGGTTCGTCACCGGCGAACCGCGCTGGGCCGTCGCGCACAAATTTCCGGCCGAACAGGCGATGACGACCCTGCTCAAGATCGACATCCAGGTCGGCCGCACCGGCACGCTGGCGCCGGTTGCGCGGCTGGCGCCGGTCACGGTTGGCGGCGTGGTGGTCGAGAACGTCACGCTGCACAATGAGGACTACATCAAGGGCCTGGATAGCACCGGCCAGCCGATCCGCGACGGCATCGACGTGCGCATCGGCGATACGGTGGTGATCCAGCGGGCAGGCGATGTCATTCCGCAGATCGTCAGCGTCGTCATCGACAAGCGGCCTGCTGATGCGGTGCCGTACGAGTTCCCGCATACTTGCCCAATCTGCGGCTCGCCGGCAACGCGCGAGATCAACGAGAAGACCGGCAAGGAAGATTCCCGCCGCCGCTGCACCGGCGAACTGATTTGTCCGGCGCAGGCAGTGGAAGGATTGCGTCACTTCGTGTCACGCGGCGCCCTGGACATCGAAGGCCTGGGGGCGGAGAACATAGACACCTTCTTCAACGCGGGATTGATCAAGACAGCCGCCGATATCTTCACGCTCAGGGACCGCCGTCCGGCCGTCACGAGGGCACTGGCAGAGCGGCGCGAAGAGCAGGCCAGGCAGCGCGAGGCCGCATCGGGCAAGACGCGCAAGAATGTGCGCAGCGTCGAGGATCGCAATTACGAAGGGCTCGACAAGCTATTTGCGGCCATCGATTCGCGCCGCGAGCCGGAGCTCGACCGTTTCATCTTCGCGCTCGGCATCCGCCATATCGGCGAAACGACGGCCGCAGTGCTTGCCCGGACGTTCTCGACCATCGAGGAACTGATCCGCGTCGGCAAGGAAACAGCGGCCGCTGCCGATCCGCACAGTGTTTTCCCGTCGGTCAACGGCATCGGTGACACGGTGATCGATGCGCTGCGCGATTTCTTCGGCAATCAACGCAACGACGATGTGCTCGACGCGCTGCTCAAGCAGGTCAAGCCGAAGCCCTATATCGTCAACGTCTCGGCCGACAGCGAGGTCACCGGCAAGACGGTGGTGTTCACCGGCTCGCTGGAGAAGATGACACGCTCCGAAGCCAAGGCGATGGCGGAGCGCCTCGGCGCCAAGGTCGCAGGCTCGGTTTCGGCGAAGACCGATCTTGTCGTGGCTGGGCCGGGTGCCGGCTCCAAGCTGAAGCTCGCAAGCGAACTCGGCATCGAGGTCATCGACGAGGACGCCTGGCTGGTGCGGATCGGCAAGGCATGACCGGACCGTTCAGCGGCTTCGGCCCCAAAGCCATTCCGTTCCTGAAGGCGCTGGATTTCCACCAGAGCCGCGAGTGGTTCCTGGAGAATCGCGACCTCTTCGAAAAAGATTTGCGCGATCCCTTCGGCGATCTGGTCGAGACGCTGACCGAGCGCTTCGCGAAGGCAGGGCTCGGCCTGCGCGGCGACCGCAAGAAGTCGCTGTTCCGGATCAATCGCGACGTGCGCTTCGCCAAGGACAAGCGGCCCTACAACCGGCATTTGTCGGCCATCCTGTCGCCCGACGGCACCAAGATGGAGCAGGGCGTGTTCTACGTGCATATCGGGCTTGAGCGCTGCTTTGCCGACATTGCCTGGTGGCAGCCGGAGCCGGCGCTGCTGCTGGCGATGCGCAAAGCCATCGAGGCAAAGCCGGACAGGTTTCGTGCCCTGGTGGCGGCGTTGAAGAAGAACCGTCTTGAACTCGAGACGGAAGGCCGCATGAAGCGCACGCCACGCGGCTTCGAGCATATCAGCGATGCTGATCTGATCGCCGCCATCCGCAACCGGCATTTTGTCGTCCAGCATGTCATCGATCCGGCCGGAATCCATACGGCTGATCTGGTCGACGAACTCGTCGATTTCACCTTGCGCGCCAAGCCGCTGCTCGACTGGGGCCGGGCGATCGAGGGCAAGGTTTCGGAGCATTTGGCCAGCCCGTAGCCGTTTCGGATTTCAAGTCGAAGCGCGGGCCGATGCACGGCCTGGTTGCTTTGTGAGGGCAGTTATGCTATCTATTTAGCTATGGTGCTGATTCGCGCCAACGACCCGCCGCAGAGGCGGGTTTTGCGTTTCGGGCCCTGCCGTCATCGTGCACAGCCGATGAAGCACAGGCATGTGCGCCACCAGGGAGCCAACTGAATCAGGGAATCCCGAAGGGCGCGTATCGCGGCCTTGCTCGATCCAGGGCATATCAGTTTCGCTGATGTGTTGGCTCAAGCGAATTCGTCTGACTTTTCAACCGCGCACCCCTAAATACCGGCGCGACGTTAGGAATGTGACATGTCGGCTGAGACTTTGACCGCGAATTCCGTGAGCAGCGATTTCTGGCAGGGCGTGCGGCTCTCGATGCCGGTCGTGGTGGCGTCGGCGCCGTTTGCGGTGTTGTTCGGCGCGCTCGCTGTCGACAACGGCTTCTCGGTCCTGGAAGCCTTCCTGATGAGCGCGCTGGTCTATGGCGGCGCCAGCCAGATGGTCGGCATCCAGCTGTTCGGCCAGCATGTGGCACCGTGGCTGATCGTGCTGTCGATCTTTGCCGTCAATTTCCGCCATGTGCTCTATTCCGCCGGCATCGGCCGGCGCATCGCGCACTGGCCCGTCATCAGCCAAGCGCTCGGCTATTTCATCCTTACCGATCCGCAGTTCGCGGTGGCCGAGACGAGGGCGCAATCCGGCCAGACGGTTGGCTTCGCTTGGTATCTTGGCCTCGGTCTGCCGGTCTATCTGTTCTGGATCGTCGAAAGCGCGCTCGGCGCGGTGTTCGGCAAGCTTATCCCCGATACGCATGCGCTGGGCATCGATTTCCTGCTGCCGATCTATTTTCTCGGCCTTGTCCTGGGCTTCCGCAAGCGGCCGCCGTGGCTGCCGGTGGTCATCGCCAGCGCCGCCGCTTCCATCATCGCCTACAAGACGGTGGGCTCGCCCTGGCATGTCTCGATCGGCGCGATTGCCGGCGTGCTGCTGGCGGTCATCCTGCCACCCCACCACAGCGGCGTGAAGGCACGGCCATGAGCACGACATTCTGGATCATCATCGCCGGCGCGATCGCGACCTATCTGACCCGCATAGGCGGGCATCTGGTCATCTCCCGCTTCGACACCATCCATCCACGCGTGGAAGCAGGCCTCAATGCCGTGCCGGCGGCGGTGCTGACGACGCTGGTGGCGCCGGAGCTGTTGAACGCCGGCCCCGCGGAATGGGCGGCATTGGCCGTCACATCAGTGGTTTCGCTGCGCGGTGGGTTGATGGCGATGTTTCTGGCGGGGGCTGCGGTGTTGATACTGGCGCGGCAGGTTGTGGGGTAGCTACTCCCCAAGGAGATTTGCAAAGGTCGCGAAACTGCCAATCTCCCCCACGAGGGGGGAGATTGGCAGCTTCACCCTCAAATCTTGGCGTCATGCGGCAGTGGCGCGGTGGCCTTTTCCAGCCAGGCCAGCGTTTCGCCGTCGAGCATCGGCCTGATCTCGGCCAGCACCCGGGCATGGTATGTGTCGAGCCAGTGCAGCTCGTCGCGCGTCAGAAGGTCCGACCGCACCAGCCGGACGTCGATCGGCGCCAGCGTCAGCGTCTCGAAGCCGTGCATGGCGATGTCGCCGCCCTCGACCTCTTCGGCCGGCGTCACCAGGATGAGGTTCTCGATGCGGATGCCGTAGGCGCCTTCCTTGTAGTAGCCGGGCTCGTTGGACAGCATCATGCCTTCGAGCAGCTTTTCGGTGCCGGTGCGGGCAATGCGCTGCGGGCCTTCGTGCACGGCCAAATATGAGCCGACGCCATGGCCGGTGCCGTGGGCGAAGTCGCAGCCATGCTTCCACAGCGCGATGCGGGCGACGGCGTCGATTTCCGAGCCGCGCGTGCCGGCGGGGAAGCGCAACGTGGAAATGCCGATCATGCCTTTCAGCACCAGCGTGAAGCGTTCGCGCATCTCCTGCGTCGGCTGGCCGATCGGTACGGTGCGGGTGATGTCGGTGGTGCCGTCCTGATACTGCGCACCGGAATCGAGCAGGAACAGTTCGCCGGCCTTAAGCTTGCGGTTGGTGGCGCGCGATACGCGGTAGTGCATGATGGCGCCGTTCGGGCCGGCACCGGAAATGGTGTCGAAGGAGTTGTCGCGCAGCGGCATCTGGGTTTCCTCGCCGGTCCGCCGGCGCGTCTCCTCCAACCTGGTGACGACTGATATCTCGTCGAGCGAGCCGGGTTTTTGTCGCTCCAGCCAGCACAAAAGCTTCGCCACGGCCGCGCCGTCGCGGCGATGCGCGGCACGCGAGCCGTTGATCTCGGCCTGGTTCTTGGTGGCGCGCGGAATGCGGGCGGGGTCGACTGCTGTAATCACGGTGCCGCCATTGGGCTCGACCAGCATGCGCAGCCTGTCGGCGGCCAGCACGGGGTCGAGCGCGATTTTCGCGCCACTCTTGGCGAGGGCCACGATCGCCGCTTCGAATTCGCTGGGCTCATGCGGCTCGGCGAGTTGGGTGAGGTAGGCCTCGACCTGACGCGAGAATTTGCGCCGGTCCATGAAAAGCTGATGCGACCCATCGGCGGCGAGGATGGCGAAGCCGAGCGCCAGCGGCGTGTGCGGCACGTCGCCACCGCGGATGTTGAAGGCCCAGGCGATGGAGGAGGGGTCGGTCAGCACGGCGTGGGTGGCGCCGTCCTTGCCGATCGCGGCTGCCAGCCGCGCCAGCTTGTCTTTGGCGAGCTCGCCGGCAAAGCCGATCGGGTGAAGTTCGACTGGTGCCATCGGCGCGTCGGGCTGATCCTCCCAGATGATGTCGATCGGGTTCTTGTCGAGCGGCACCAGCACGGCGCCCGACTTGTCGGCTGAGGCCTGCAGCGCCTTGACGTCGCTGATCGTGTGCAGCCATGGGTCGAAGCCAAGCCGCGCGCCCTTGCCGATGTTGTCCTTGAGCCAGACGGCGGGCGGGTTGTCGACCAGGCTTTCGATGGAAAAGATGTCGAGATCGACCTCGCTGCGCACCTGCAGCGTGTAGCGCCCATCGACAAAGACGAAGGCGCGGTCGCGCAGGACGATGGCGACGCCGGCCGAACCGCTGAAGCCGCTCAGCCATTTCAGCCGCGCCGAACGGTCGGCGACATATTCCCCCTGGTGCTCGTCGGCGCGCGGCACGATGAAGCCGTCCAGCCCGTTGGCTTCAAGCCATTGGCGCAGCAGCGCCACGCGCGGTTTGCCGACGGCCGGGTCGCCCGCGGAATCGAAGGTCTGGAACATGGTGGGGCCTCCTGCAGTCAGCGCAACCGTAGCGCACGGTCGCGGAAATCGGAATCGATTTCCAGCCGGCGCAAACTGCTACAGCATCGCTTGACTGACAACCGGCGGAACTTGGTCCAGGCCCGGTCGTTGCCGGCCCTCAATGCTTGAGGTGGATCGTCACCCAGCCCTCGCGGTGCAAGGTTTTGATATGGCGGAAGTTCTGGCCGACATAGGCCGAGACGACGGCGTCGCGCTGACGCTCGAGGATGCCCGACAGCACGATCGAGCCGCCAAGCGCGATGTGATCGGCCATTTGCGGCGCCAGCCGCATCAGCGGCCGTGCCAGTATGTTGGCGACGATCAGATCGAAAGGCGCGCGCTTGCCGAAGATCGGGTGGTGAAAGCCCGGCGCGGTCACTGTTTCCACCAACGCCTTGACGTGGTTGAGCCGCGCATTGGCGGCAGCGACTCTCACCGCCACCGGATCGATGTCGGTGGCCAGCACCGGAATGTGCGCCAGCTTGGCGACGGCAATCGCCAGCACGGCACTACCGGTGCCGAGGTCGAGCGCATTGCGCGGGTGTTCGCGCCGCACCACTTTTTCCAGCATTTCCAGGCAGCCGGCCGTGGTGCCGTGGTGGCCGGTGCCGAAGGCGAGGCCGGCCTCGATCTCGATGGCGAGTTCGCCGCTGCGGCGCTTGCGGCGATCATGCGCACCGTGGACGAAGAAACGACCGGCACGCACCGGCTTCAACCCTTCCAGCGAGCGCGCCACCCAGTCGATATCGGGCAGGGGCTCGCGCTCGATCGGCTTCGACAGGGAAAGCCCGGCAAGGATGTCCTTCAAACGGGTCTCCACCCTATCGACGTCGCCGTCTGCGTAGAGCGACACTTCGTGGATATCCTTGTCCTCGTCGACTTCCAGCACGGCGATCGGCAAGCCTTCATCCTCGAAGGCTGCATCGAGCGCCGCGAAGATGCTGACGGACTCGATCTTTCCGGTGGTGAAATACAGGCGCGTCTGGGTCATGAAATGGCAATCAGCCCTTCGCCGCCAGCCGCTTCAGTTTGGCGACGGCCGTTTCCGAACTTTCGCCATAGGCGATGGTGCCGGCAAAGTCGCCCCTTGCATCGAGCAGCAGCACCGACGCGGTGTGATCCATGGTGTAGTCGCCGTCGCCGGTGTCGACCTTCTTCCAGTAGATGCCGAATGACTTGGCCATGGCATGGACCTTGTCGGGATCGCCTGTGATACCGGTGATCCGGTCGGAGAAATTGCTGACATAGGCGTTCATCACTTCCGGCGTATCGCGCTCCGGATCGACCGAGACGAAATAGGCATGCAGGTTCTTGCCGTCGTCGCCGAGCGTCTTAAGCCAGCCAGCCAGTTCGAACAGCGTGGTCGGGCAGACCTCGGGGCAATGGGTGAAGCCGAAGAAGACGGCGCTGGGCTGGCCCCTGAAGGCGGCTTCGGTGATCGGCGCGCCCTTCTGGTCGACCAGGGTGAAGGCGGCACCGAAGGGCTCGCCGCCATAGTGACCGCGGTACCAGTCGAAGGTCAGCCAGCCAATGCCAGCCGCCATAAGGACGAGAATGCCGACCAGGATAGAACGCATCATCAGAAAAGTCCGTCTTGCAATTTCTTCGGCGTGCCGGCCAAAGCGAGCCCTTGGTTCGGCGAACAGTCTTAGCGGTTTGACCGGGTACACGCAAAGGTGCCGCGTTGACGCAACCGGCCATGGCGGATGCGGCGTTTTCATCCGGTGCCGCCGCTTGCAATGCCGTGCTCTTCGCCCCACCTGAGACCGGCAAACTCGAACCCCGGAGGCCATCTTGCGAGGACTGATTGGGCGAAAACTGCTCGGTGGCGCGTTGGCCGCATGCGTTGTGCTTGGCGCCGGTGCGGCTCTTGCCGATGAAGTCGGCAAGGTCGGCGTCGACTGGCTCGGCAACGACATCATCGTCGAGGCGATCAAGGACCCGAAGGTGGAAGGCGTGACCTGTCACGTCTCCTATTTCGATCGCGGCATCATCGATCGCCTGCATAAGGGCAACTGGTTCGAGGATCCGTCCGATTCCTCGATCTCCTGCCGCCAGACCGGTCCGATCATCATCGGCGACATCGACATGAGCGAACGCGGCGAGGAAGTGTTCAAGCAAGGCATCAGCCTGATCTGGAAGAAGCAGGTGGTGAACCGCATCTACGACAAGACCAACGAGACGCTGATCTATCTCTCGCATTCGCGCCAGGTGCAGAACGGCTCGGCCAAAATGTCGGTCACCACCGTGCCGCTCTATGGCCAGAACGTGGTCTGGAGCAAAGGCAAGCCTCAATAGGGGCTTCAGCTCTTTCGCGGAACCGGTAGACGGACGATTGGTCCCGCTTGCGGGACCAATCGCTCGGGCGTAAAGCCGCCGCATGGACCGTTCCGAAAATCTCGTCCCGAAGGATTCCGAGCCGCGCATCCATCCGACCGCGGAATTGAAGGCGTGCAAGCTCGGCCGCTATGTCTCGATCGGCGAGCGCGTGGTGCTGCGCGAGGTGAGCGTCGGCGACTTTTCCTATTTCGAACGCCATTCGGAAGCGATCTACACGACGATCGGAAAATTCTGCTCGATCGCCGCCAACAGCCGCATCAACGCGCTGGAGCATCCCATCGAGCGGTTGACCCAGCACAAGGTCAGCTACCGGCCGAACGAGTATTTTCGCTGGCTGGGCGTCGACGCTGCATTCCGCGCGCGGCGGCAAGCGAAAGCCGTGACCATTGGCCATGATGTCTGGATAGGCCACGGCGCGGTGATCATGCCCGGGGTCACCATCGGCAATGGCGCGGTGGTCGGCGCCAACGCGGTGGTGACGCAGGATGTGCTGCCCTATGCAATCGTCGCAGGCGTGCCGGCGAAGGCGCTCCGGCCACGCTTCGCTCCGGATATTGCTGCGCGGATCGAAGCCCTCGCCTGGTGGGACTGGCCGGTCGAAAAGCTCGCCAGAGCGGTTCCAGACATGCAGGCGATGACGATCGAAGCCTTCCTCGATCGCTGGGAAAACGACGGGCTCTGACCTCCCGCATCGGTTGGCGACCGATCGACGCCCGAGGCTTACCGGATCGGCGTCTCGCCACGAAACAGCGGCTGGTGCGCCCGCATCAAGGCGGCAATCCGGTCGGCGACCTTTCGTACCGGCGGGGAGTGACGTTCCTCGTGATGGGTGACGATCCATTGGTCGGTTTCGAGTTCGGGGATAGGCTGAGCGACGCGAACCAGCCGCGGGTCGCCGTCACCGACGAAGCACGGAAAGACCGAAAGGCCGGCGCCGGCGGCCACGAGTTCGCGCACCGAATGGGTGTTGTTGCCGCGCACGGCGATGCGGTCGCCGTGATGGGCTTGTAGCCAGCGCGCCGAGGCGATGTTCGCCCCTTCGCCGGTGACGCCGACGAACAAGCCGGCGGCGATGCCATTGATCAGGTGGCGTCCGGAATAAATGGCATGAGCGACCTTGCCGCTCTGACGGCCGGCCAGCCACTGCTCGGTCGGGCGGTCGCTGCGGATGCCGATGTCGGCGGCGCGGCGACCGATGTCGACCCGGTCGGTGGTGGTGACGAGCTCCACCCTTATGCCGTCGTCGACCGTCCAGATCTCGCCGATATGGGCCGATACGAAGGCCGAAGTCCACGGCCCGGCCGACACACGGACAATGCGGTCGGGCAGGCTTCCTTCGCGCCAGCGGGTCAGCGACTGCATTGCTGCCTCGACGTCTTCGGCGCGCCGCAGCAGTTCTTCACCGACCGGGGTCAGCCGGTAGCCGGTCTGCTGACGCACGAACAGCGGCTCGCCGATCTGTCTTTCGAGCGCGGTGACGCGTCGGCCAAGGGTGGCTGCGCTGAGGCGCGTGGTTCCCGTCGCTGCGCTCAAGCCACCCAGCCGCGCAACGACGAGAAACAATCTTAGATCGTCCCAGCCAATGTCCATTTTGCAGAAATGAAAAACTCCTTGCGACCCTGGCTGTAGCGCGAAGCCAGCATCACGCGCAAGTATGCAGGCATTGGAAGCATTGGACAATCCTGCTTGGCGGGATAGCGACAAGCGCCTCGGCTGGCCGACGAGCCAGCGCAATCCTCTCGATCGCGCATGCGCTTTGCGCAGATGCTTTGCGCTTTCGACCAACCAGAGCGCGCCGCCATTCTGCGCGCCAAAGGAGACGATCATGTTGTATGAACTTCGATCCCATTTCGCCCGCTGGCTTGCCTATCGCCGGACGCTTGCGAGCTTGAGGCGGGCCCCGGACAGCACATTGGCGGACGCTGGTATTTCTCGCGAAGAGATCCGCGAGCGTGCCCGCCACGCCAGCTTGCGGCTTTGAGACAATGGAGGCGGGCATGCAGATAATGGAGCTTTGGGAAGATCGGTCGGTACCGCGCATCGGGGATCTGGCGGTCGTAGTGCCGTCTGCTTCAGGGAACCGTTCTGCGCGCTCTCCGGACTGAAACCCCTTCCGCCATGCGGGGGTGGCGCAGCGGAAGGGATTGGAGGTAAACCGCTGTGAAGCGGAAGGAACAGGCACTCTTGCCTGCACGGTTACTATGACATTAAACCCATAAGGTGTGTTTTTCGCCCCGTTCTCTCTATGCGTGCATTCGATTGCGCTGACGTATTTGTCTCCGCCGGGAACCTGAAACGGCCGCCGGTTGTTTCTTATCGCGCTGCTGCATCGAGGTTTCGATAAATGGAAAAGCTTTTCACCAAGATCGCCAACTGGGTCGCCCATATAACCGGCCTGCCGCTGACATTTGCCGTCTGCTGCCTGATCGTCGTCGTCTGGGCGGTGACCGGTCCATTCTTCGGCTTTTCGGACACCTGGCAGCTCGTCATCAACACGGGCACCACCGTCATCACCTTCCTGATGGTGTTCCTCATTCAGAACACCCAGAATCGCGACGGCGCGGCGATCCAGGCCAAACTCGACGAACTGATACTAGTCGGCAAGGGTCACAACCACTTCATCGGCATCGAACATCTGACCGAATCCGAAGTCGAGGAGATCCGCGCCAAATGCGAGCGTGCGGCCAAGCGGCACGACGAGCATATCGCCGCCATGGCGGCGAAGAAGGCCGTGGCGCAGAAGCGCGGGCCGAAAAAGCACGCGGCGTGAAGATCAGCCTTCCATGAACGCCGCGAAAGGCTTCTTGTAGTCCGGATGCCAGCGCGACAAAGCAGGGCGGTTTTCGATGATGTCGCCGATCGCCCAGGCCATGCGCTTTTCATCCAACGGCCGCGCCGCCTCATTGTCCGGGCACAGTATGTAGAAATCGCCCCTGGTCAGGGATTCCAGCATGAAATCAACGACCTGTTCGCCGGTCCAGGCGCCGGCCGGCTTTTCCGTCGCTCCTTCGGTCAGGCCGGTAAAGGTGAAGCCGGGGATCAAAAGATGGGCTGCGACATGGGCACCGGGTTCGTTGCGCAGCGCATGCGCCAGGCCTTCGGTGTAGGTCTTCAACCCGGCCTTGGAGACATTGTAGGCGAGGTTGCCGGGCGGCGTGGTGATGCCTTGCTTGGAACCGGTGTTGACGATCAGACCCGGCCTGGCCGAGGCCAGCATGCGCGGTGCGAAGGCCTCGACGCCATGCACGACGCCCCAGAAATTGATATCCAGCAGCCGTTTCCAGGCGTCGCGATTTTCCCAGGGCTTTCCGGGGTTGTCGCCGACTCCGGCATTGTTCATCAGCAGCGACACATCGCCGAAGGCGCCGAACGCCCTTTCGGCGAGACGGTCCATCTCATCCGCCTTCGAAACGTCGGCGGCGACGGCAAGCACGGCATCGTCTCCGGCAATCGCAGAAACGGCGCGCGAGGCGTCGTCAAGGCGCGCGCCACCGATGTCGGCCAGTACGATCTTCATGCCCATCAACGCAAGCCGCTTGGCGGCAGCAAGCCCAATGCCGCTGGCGGCGCCGGTGATGACGGCGGCGTTGCCTCGGCCAAGCGCGGGCAGGGCGGTCTGGATTTCAGTGTCGGAGATCATGGGCGATGGTGTCCTTCTTCGATGGCGCCGAACTTAGCGCCGGAGCGGGCTTGCGCAAGGCTCTGTTGACCAGTCCGGTCGAGGCTGCGCATGTTGCCTCGGCAAAAGAAATGGAGATTTCCTGATTGACGGACTGGGTTGCAATTCTGAAGGAACAGACCGCCATCGGCGACCAGATGGGGCGCGAGGTGCCGCAGATGCTGGCCAACCCCGACATCAGCGAAGCGCAGGTGAAGACACTGTTTTCCGCGCTGGAGAAACAAGCCGAGTTCGTCGAGAAGCTGCGCATGGCGCTGGAAAAGTTCGGCCATGATTTCTCGATCATCAAGGCGGCGGAACGGCTGGAGGAGCGCTATGCCGACCTAGCCGCATCGGTGGCGGAAAAGCTGAAGGCAATGCGCAAGTAGGGTCGTGTCTTGCCTTTAGGTCCGGTCGGCATGAGTTAGCTTTTCGAGCCGGTTGGGGCGATTGTGCCAGGAACAATATCAGTGTTCTGAGCCACCTTGATACGCCATCCCGACGGCCCTTCTTGGGCAATCAGAAGCAATATGCCTTTCCTAAGCCCTGCCGGGGACCCGTCCGGGGCAGATGCTCCCGTTAGGGTCCAAGTGTAATGAACGGAAGCAAGCCCCGGAGCCAATTCCACGACCGACGAGACATCGCCTTCTAGTCGGCTATCCCGAAACATGGTGTCATGAGTAGCTCGGTGCGCCGCTTCGATTTCGGATCGGTTCTTCCACCAAACACCTACGACGTTGACGAAATTAGCATCAGAAGCGAACAGAGATGCAAACTCATCCATATCATGCCGGTTCCAAGCGTTCGCAAAAGCGGTAGCGACATGCTCAGGCTTGCTAGTCGTCGTGCCCATGACCCTACGTCTCCTGGATACTTTCCGCTAAGCGTATAGAAGTCGGGGGCCGGATGCGACAACGGCAAGGTCACATTTCAAACTGAGACACTACCGCAATAGCGGCTACTTTTCGATGACCCGCGCGAAACGCCTATCCGGCACGAGCCATACCATCGCGACCAGCACATAAAGCGCGACGCCGATCCACTGGCTGACGAAGGTCAGCACGACGGCTGCGATGTAGATGGCCAGCGAGATCTTTCCCTTGCGATCGTTGCCCAGTGCCTTGGCAAAGGCTGTGTCGTTGCCGTGCAGGCGATGCAGTGCGGCGGCCAGTATCGTATAGGCGATGGCGCATAACGCCAAGTCGATGCCATAGACGGCGACCGGCACCGGCGCAAAGTGGTTCTCGCCCATGAAGGCTGTCGTCACCGGCATTAGCGACAGCCAGAACAGCAGATTGAGGTTCGCCCACAGCACGCGGCCGTCGACGCGCTGCACGGTGTGGAACATGTTGTGCAGGTTGTTCCAGTAGATGCCGACATTGATGAAGGACAGCACGTAACTGAAGAAGATCGGCCACAACGGCAACAGGGCGTAAACATCCTCGCCATGCGGCACTTTCAGCTCAAGCACCATGATGGTGATGATGATGGCCACGACGCCGTCGGTGAATGCCTCGACCCTGCCTTTGCCCATGGACCCCACCTTTGCCGCACCGGATTGTCGAAAGACAGTAAACTGTTAGCGGATATTGAAGGGCCGATAAACGGAGAATTTCCTCAACCATATCCAAGGAAACTTCTGCATCAGCCCCGCTGGTCGGAATGGTTGCGGCCGCCACATGTTGACTTTTCTTGGCTTGGCCTCTCCGCTTGCGGCGCAGCCTCGGCCGAAGCAGACGAACGGCCGGGGTTCGAATGGAGGGACTGATGAGATTTCGATTTCTGCTTGTGATCGCGACCATACTGGCCGCGGTCTTCGGGACGTCCGCCGCGGCCTTCGCCTACAGCGCCCACACCACGACCAACCTCAATGTCCGTAGCGGGCCGGGGGCTGGATACGCCAGGGTCGGAACGTTGCCCGCCGGCTTCAGGGTGAATGTCACCGGCTGCGAGCCCGGCTGGTGCAGAATCCATGGCGGCGGCGTGAGCGGCTGGGCCAGCGCCGGCTATCTTGAACGATCTCACGTCGTTCGCCCGCCGATCATCATCGTGCGCCCGCCGCATCGGCCGCCGCAGTGGCAGCACAGGCCGCACCGCCCCCCGCACCATCGCCCGCCGCACAAGCCGCGTCCCGGCAAGTGCAAGATCGCACCAGGCTTTCCCTGCCGGTAAGGCAGATTGCTCGGAATTGAGCGATAGACGTCATGACGGATCGGAGCCGCTGGCCCCGATCCGAGCCCGTCAAGCCGTCGGATATCCGTCCAGGCAATGTCCAACGTGCTGTCAGGAGCGTGCCTGTAGGCCGGAACGTCGTGGGTGAAAACGCGTTAAAGTCTCGATCCCCGAAATCGGTGACGAGGTTGGCCATGGCCATTCGCGATTTTGCGCATACGCACGAAGGGGCCGGCGGCGACGCTCTTGCAGTCCCCACCGTCGCCGCGATGATTGCCGTGCTGTTTGCCGGCAGCACCGTGCTGACGCCGCTCTACATCGTCTACAAACAGCAATTCGGCTTTTCACAAATCACGCTTACGCTGATCTACGCGGTGTATGTCGTCGGCAATCTGACGGCACTGCTGATGTTTGGCGGTGTCTCCGATGTTATCGGTCGCCGGCCCGCGAGCCTGGCGGCCATGCTTGTCGCCATCATCAGCGCGCTTGTCTTCCTGTTTGCCGGAAACGTCGTCTCGCTCGACGTGGCCCGCATTCTGAGCGGGCTTGGGATCGGCGTTGGCGCGGGGACCGGAACCGCATGGATTGCCGAGCTTCTTCCCGGTACGGACAAGTCGCGCGCCAGCGTCATCGCCACCAGCACCAATTTCCTCGGCCTCGGTTTCGGGGCCTTGATTTCAGGACTTCTGGCTGAGTACGAGCCATGGCCGCTGCGGCTGATCTTCATCGTCTACCTGGCAGCACTTGCGATGGTGACGATCCTGGTCTGGCGCACCCGCGAAACGGTGGCGAAGCCGGGCCGCCTCGGGCGGGTTTCCTTGCGGCCGCAATTCTCCGTCCCGGATGAGATCCGTGCGCGCTTCGTCGCGCCGGCGGTGACCGGCTTTGGCGCGATGGCGCTGGTCGGCTTTTACGCCGCCGTGGCGCCGAGCATCCTGGCGCAGCAACTGCATGAGACAAACCACGCCGTCGCCGGCGCGCTGTTCTTCGAACTGGCGATCGTCACCGCGGTCAGCATCGTGGTTCTGATGCACATGAAGAGCAACAAAGCGATGCTGGCTGCGCTGGCATTGATGATCCCAAGCGTCTTGTTGGTGGTGGCGGCGCAAATGCTGGCTTCGCTAGCGCTGATGATCGCGGCGACAGCCTGCTGCGGCGTGGTGGCGGCGCTCGGCTACCGTGGTGGCCTGCAAGTGGTGAACGAGATCGCGCCGCGGGATCGCCGCGCCGAAGTGGTGTCCAGCTTCTTCATCTGCTGCTTTGTCGGCAACGCCTTGCCCGTCATCGGCATCGGCGTCGTGTCGACCTATGCCAGTCCCGTCGCCGCGAGCCTGGCGTTTGCCTGCATGATTGTAGCCTTTGCGCTGCTGGCGCTGGGCTTCGGACTGAAACAAAGGCGTTGAGACCCCGGACAATCCAGTGTGACGGCCCAGCGGGACGGGTTGGCCAGCGGGGCCATGATGGCTTCAGCCGTTCGGCGTTTCAGGCGAAAGATGCGCGCGTTCGCGCGGCACGCCAAGCCCGGTGTCCGGCGGTTCTCCGGCAGCCGGCCTGTCCTCGATCATGTGCATCGTGCGCCAGCGACCGAAGCGGTAGTAGGCGGCGGCCAGCACGAGTGAGGTGATCGAACCGGCCGGGAAACTCCACCAAAGCGCTTCCTCGCCGATCACGCCGCGCATGAAATAGGCAAAGCCGGTGCGCACGACCAGCACCGAGATCACCAGGATGATCAGCGGCGGCATCACCGCGCCGGTGGCGCGCACCGTGGCAAACAGCACGATGGTGATGCCGAACAGGACGAACGACCACGATGCGACAGTGTTGATGTGGACGGCGATGTCGATCGCAGCACTATCGCTGCTCAGGAACAGGCTCAGCACCGAGCGGTCGAAAACGGAAAGCACGGCAACCAGTGCGCCGGTCAGGACCAGGTTGAAGCCGACGCCCGAAGCCGCGATGCGGCCGATCCGGTCCCAGCGGCCGGCGCCGACATTTTGCGCCGCCATCGAGGAGACCGCGGCGCCGATGGCGAGCGCCGGCATCTGGATGTAGGTCCATAGCTGCGCGGCGATGCCGTAGGCGGCGGCGACCTGCGAGCCGTAGGAATTGACCATGCCCATCACTGTCAATGCAGCCGCGGAGATGACAATCATCTGCAGGCCCATCGGCACGCCCTTGAAGACGACGATGCGCAGCAAGGTGGGGTCGGGCCGCAGCAGAGCGAGATTGGCGCCGGCCAGCCGCAGGGGATGCTCGCGCACATAGAGCACGATCAGAATGGCAATCACGCTCACCGTTTGGCCGATCAGCGTCGATGTGGCGGAGCCCGCGATACCGAGTTCCGGGAATGGCCCGATGCCGCGGATGAGCAGCGGGTTAAGCACGATGTCGAGGACGACGGCCAGCGCCATGAAAAAGAAGGGCGTGCGTGAATCGCCGGCACCGCGCAGCACGGTCATGACGAAGGACAGAAGGTTCATCATCGGCACGGCGATGAAGATGATGCGCAGGTAGGAGCGGGCCAGCGGCAAGGCATCGGCCGGCGTGCCCAGCGCGCCCAGGATGGCGTCGACCCAGATCCAGCCGCAGACCGCGAACACCACAGAGACGAGGAAGAAGAAGGTGGCGCTGGTGCCGACGATGCGGCGTGCCTCCGGCAGGTCGCGCGCGCCGACCGACTGGGCCACCAGGATGGTCGCGGCCATGCCGATGCCGAACACCGTGCCGAGGATCAGGAACAGGACGAGGTTGGCATTGGAGGTGGCGGTCAACGCCGATTCGCCGAGGAAACGGCCGACCCAGACGGCGTTGATCGACCCGTTGAGGGACTGCAGCACGTTGGAGCCGAGCACCGGCAGCGCGAACAGCAGAAGCGTGCGCGGGATCGGGCCGCTGGTCAGGTCGCCGGTGCGCCGGCGCGTGGGCATTTTCTCGTCCATGACGGGCAACTCGGCGAAGGTTAGTCTCAAGAGCGGTTCACCGTTTCACGGAAACGGCGAACCGCTCTCTCTTTGTTTCGACGCAATTCCGGACGGAAAACCGCTACGCACTTTTCCTGGAATTGCTCAAGTCCGGTCCGCGATGATTGCCGATTCCACGGGACAGGTCATGCCTTGATCTAATCATGTTCTCAAAACTTCAGGAATGGGATATTGATCCTCGATGCGTGGGGCCGCATTCCTACTAGATCTTGGATAGACCGGGGGGTTCATGTCCGATATTCCGCTGTTTTTCGAGCGCCTGAACCGGCGCGCGTTTCTCGGTGCGTCCGCCTTGGGCGCGGCCTCCGTGGCTCTTTCGGCGTGCACCACGACGGACGTGGCGCCGCCGCCGGTGGCTGCACCGCCAAGCGATCCGGCTTTCGGCGATGCCGCAAGCATGTATGTGGCGCGCGTCGACGAGGGCTATCAATTGCCGGCAATCCCGGTCGCCAAGCTCGATCCGAAGTTCGTACGTCAGATCGTGTCCGACCCGACCGGAGAGAGACCCGGCACGATCGTCGTCGATACCTCCGAGCACTTCCTCTATCTGGTGGGCGACGGCGGCAGGGCTATCCGCTACGGCGTCAGCCTGGGCAAGGCCGGTTTCGGATGGACCGGCAGCGCCGTGGTTCAGGCGAGGAAGAAGTGGCCGGTCTGGACGCCGCCGCCGGAAATGATCCAACGCCGGCCGGAACTGACGAAATACAAGGACGGCATGCCACCCGGCCCGCAGAGCCCGCTCGGCGCCCGCGCGCTGTATCTGTTCCGCGACGGCAAGGACACGATGTACCGGCTGCACGGCACGCCGGAGTGGGATTCCATTGGCAAGAACGCGTCGTCGGGCTGTGTGCGCTTCATGAACCAGGACATCATCGACCTCTACAGCCGGGTCAACGGTGTCGCACAGGTTTTCGTGCGCCCCAACCTGTTGGCCGCCGGCAAGATCAGCGCGGTGTCGAAGAGGACGGCCGAGCCGATCGATGCGGGCGTGCCAAGGGACGCGGAGATGTTGAAGTAAGAGCCTTTACGATCTTTCAGGCGGACGCGCTCGGCGCGTCCGCCTTCGTGTTGTCGCTACTTCTTGGCCAGGCCCGGCAGCGTGACCTGATAGACCAGAAACAGGGTGTCGACATCGGCACCGTCCTCGGCCTTGTAGGGCGCGCCGACCTGGAAGCCGTCCTGGGCGAGGAAGTCGTTATCGTTGGCGACGAACAGGAAATAGTCGTCGGGCAGCTTCGGATCGAGAACGCTGACCACCGACATCGCTTCCCACTTCTCCGACAGGTTGTTCTTGTCGTTCGGCGCGCCATTGTGCAGGCCGAAGCGGCCGAGTTCGGCACTGTCGTTGATGTCGATGAACGGCGTCAGCTTGGCCGGCGTCACCGACGGGTCGAGCACGCCCTTGGGCGCCAGCGGCTTGTCGGCGGCATCGAAGGCGCCGCCGGCGATGTCGGTGGCGGCCGAGACGTCGACGACGAAGATCTGGCGCACCAGCGAGGTGTCGCCCTTCAGACCCTGGCCGTTGCCGCTGTCTCGCGCCAGCATCAGGAAGGCCTGATCCGACAACGCCACGATCTCGCTCTGCGCGGCCACCTTGGTGTTGCCCTTGGCATCCTTGAACACGGGCAGCGGCACGACATACTCATGCGCCAGCTTGAGATGGGCGAGGTCGGAGGCGTCGTAGACCAGCGCCCTGGTGTTCTGGCGCGTCGCGGGCGAATCGCCGCCATCCTGCCGGGGCGCCGACTGCAGCACCGCGATCAGGAATTTGCCGTCGGGCGTCATCGCCATGCCTTCGAGGCCCTGGTTGTTCTGGCGGCCGGTATCGGGATCCTTCGGATCGGGCTCGGCAGCACCGGGACCCGGATTGTTCGAGGCGAAGTTCGGCGCGCCGTGGCGCATCGGCACCAGCGCCGCCGGTGGCTGGGTCGCCGACAGCAGATGTCCGTCGGCGGAAAACCGATAGATGTTCGGGCCGTATTCGTCGGAGATGAACATCGAACCGTCGGGCAGCCGCGCGATCGCCTCGTTGTCGAGCGCCAGCTTGCCGTTGGCTTCGGGCAGGATCGGCATGTCGCCGCTCGCCGCGCGCACGCCGTTGAGCGGGTCGAGGCCCGTGGCGTCAGCGCCCTTGTCGTCGGTGAGAAGCATGGTGTCGGCGAGCGTTGCCTTGACGCCCGTCTGCTCCTGGCCGGCAGCAGGTGCCGCGCCCGGTGCGACCGGGGCAAATTCGATGCCGATGGTGTTGAGGCGCGGCCGGTAGTCGGTGGTGCCGACGACATTGTAGCCGCGGTCCGGCAGCAGCCACAGCGAACCCTTGTAGCCGGCGGCGTCGTGCGTCCAGCCTGATGTGTCGATCGCCATGCCGGAGCCGGAGCCGAACGTCTCGCCGAACTTGTCGCGCTGAGCGGCCGGGATGCGGCCAACGCCGACCAGTCCCTTGTTGACGAGGCCGCCGATCGTCGCGGTGCTGTCGGCGAGCGCCGGCGTCAAGGCGGTGAACAAGGCCAGTGCGACGCCGAGCGACGCGGTTCGGTACAGGTGTTTCATGGATAGTCCTCTTTGTGACAGATGTGCCGGAGCGGCCGCAGGACGAAAAGCTGAAAGAGGTGCGACATCGATGATGCCGCGCGTGCTCCCCGAAACGCGGTCTACGGCGCGAACATGATGCTTGCGTGACAGCGCGCGATGCATTCCCGCCGTCTTCTTCACGCAACGACAAAAACGTGTGCTTGACGGAAAAAATTGATCACCCCGTCAGGCTCAGGTCGACGAAAAGGCGCGTGCGCCGGCACTGGACACTTATGTCCAGTGCGTATATGGTCCAGCCTTCTGACTAACCGTGGAGGGGAAGCCTTGAAGTCGCACTACCGCGCAGTGGTCATCGGGGGTGGCGTGGTCGGGGCCTCGGTCCTCTATCATCTGACGCGGTTTGGCTGGAGCGACGTGGCGCTCATCGAGCGTGCCGAACTGACGGCCGGTTCGACCTGGCACGCCGCGGCCGGGTTCCATGCGCTCAATGCCGACCCCAATGTCGCGGCGCTGCAGGACTACACCATCAATCTCTACCGTGAGATCGAGGCCGAATCCGGCCAAGATATCGGCCTGCACATGACCGGCGGCGTCAACATCGCCAGCGATCCCGCGCGCTGGGAGTGGCTGAAATCGGCCTGGGCGGTGTTCCAGTCGGTCGGCATCGAGACAGCGCGCCTGGTCACGCCCGACGAGATCAAGGCGATCTGCCCGATCGTCGATGTCACCGGCGTGCTTGGCGGCCTGCATGATTCCAACGAAGGTCATCTCGATCCGTACGGCACGACGCACGCCTATGCCGGTGCTGCGAAGAAGCGCGGCGCCGATATCATCCTGCGCAACCGGGTCGTCGAGTTGAAGGCGCGCGCCGACGAGCGCTGGGACGTCGTCACGGAGCAGGGCACCATCATCGCCGAGCATGTCGTCAATGCCGGCGGGCTGTGGGCGAAGCAGCTCGGCCGCATGGCCGGCGTCGACCTGCCGGTGACGCCGATGGAGCACCACTATTTCATCACCGAGGACATTCCGGAGATCGCGGCGCTGGACAAGGAGATCGGCATCGCCGTCGATCTCGACGGCTTCTCGTATCTGCGGCAAGAGCGCAAGGGCGTGCTGCTTGGCGTCTATGAGCAGAACCCCAAGCACTGGAACATGGATGGCGCGCCGTGGGACTATGGCATCGAGCTGATCCCGGAAGACATCGACCGCATCAGCCCCGAACTCGTCAAGGCGCATGAGCGCTTCCCCTGCCTGGCGACGGCCGGCATCCGCAAATGGGTCAACGGCGCCTTCACCTTCACCCCTGACGGCAACCCGATCGTCGGACCGGTGCGCGGCTTGAAGAATTACTGGGTCGCCTGCGGCGTCATGGCCGGCTTCAGCCAGGGCGGCGGTGTCGGCAAGTCGCTGGCCGAGTGGATGATTTATGGCGAACCGCAGGCTGACATCTTCGGCATGGACATCGCTCGTTACGGCGCCTTTGCCGCCAACCGGGAATATCTCAGGCAGACGACGCGTCAGTTCTATTCGCGACGCTTCGTCATGACCTTTCCCAATGAGCGGCTGCCGGCCGGCCGGCCGCTGAAACGCCCCGGTGCCTATGACGGCATGAGCGCGGCGGGATGCGAATGGACGGCCTCATGGGGGCTGGAAATCCCGGCCTATTTCGCGCCGATGGGGTTTGCCGAGAACACGACGTTGCGCCGTTCCAATGCCTTCGACATCGTCGGCGACGAGGCGCTGCAAGTGCGGCGCGCCGCCGGTCTCGTCGATATCTCGGCCTATTCACGCTATGCGGTGTCCGGGCCAGGCGCTGAAGCATGGCTCGACCGGCTGCTCGCCTGCAAGCTGCCGAAAGCAGGACAGGCGAGGCTGGCGCCCATGCTCGGCCATGACGGACGGCTGAAGGGCGACCTAACCGTCTTCAACTGGGGCGGCGGCACCTATTGGCTGATGGGCTCCTACTATCTCAGGGAATTCCACATGCGGTGGTTCGAGGCTCATGCGGCGGAGGGCGTCACCGTCGCCGACCTTTCCGACACGATGAGCGGCTTCCTGCTGACCGGGCCGAATGCGCGCAAGATACTGGAGCGCACGACGCATCGGATGTTTCCGGCGCAGCACTGCCATTCATGGCTTGTGGAGCATTCGACATCGGCATGGCGCAGACGCGTGTGGCGCGGCTGTCGATCGCGGGCGAACTCGGCTTCGAAATCAGTTGCCTCGCAACCATGCATGCCACATTGCGTGAAACACTGCTGGCCGCCGGCGAGGATCTCGGCCTTGCCGAAGTCGGCTATTATGCGCTCAACGCGCTGCGGATGGAAAAGAGTTTTGGCATCTGGTCGCGTGAATTCACTCAAGGGTATACGCCCGATCAGGCTGGGCTCGACCGCTTCATCGCTTTCGGCCGGGGTGATTTCATCGGTCGCGAAGCGGCGTTGAAACAGCGGGAGGCCGGCAGCAGCCAATGCCTGGTAACGCTGGAGGTCGATGCGCTCGACGCCGACGCCAGCGGCTTCGAGCCGGTCTGGCATCAGGGTCGGCGCGTCGGCTTCGTCACCTCGGGCGGCTATGGCTATACGGTCGGCAAGAGCCTGGCGCTGGCGCTTGTCGACCGCGATTTCGCGGGCGAGGGCACCGCGGTTTCGGTGCATGTTGTGGGTGAGGAGCGGCCGGCGCGTGTCATCGCGGCCTCGCCCTACGATCCCCTGGGCAAGGCGATGCGGCAATGAGGAGGATTTCTGATGGTCGATGACGCGGCACGGGACAGCAGGCGCGAACGTCGGCGTGGACGCACGGGCGAGGCCGGCAGCGAAAGCAGCCGTCGACCCAACTACCATTCGCTGAAGAATCCGTTCCTGCCGCAGCCGATTTTTTCGGATGATCAGGTCGCCGCCATTCACGACACGGCGCTGCGGGTGCTGGAAGAGCTCGGCATCAAGGTGCTGCTGCCGCAGGCGCGTGAGCTTTTCGAGCGCGCCGGCGCCCTCGTCGACCCCGACACCGACATGGTGCGCATCGGCCGCGAAATGGTGACGGCGGCACTGGCCTCGGCGCCGAAGTCGATCCACGCCCATGCCGGTTCCCGCGCGCGCGATCTGACGCTCGAACTTGGCTCGATGGCATTCCTGGCCGGAAGCGGAGCGCCGAATGTCACCGACCTTGAACGCGGCCGGCGGCCCGGAACGCTGGCGGATTTTGAGGATCTGATGCGGCTGGTGCAGCATTTCGATGTGCTGCATATGCTCGGACCCTGCATCGAGCCGCAGGATGTCGACAACCGCTTTCGCCACTATGCCGTCAATCGCGCGCAGCTGACGCTGTCGGACAAGTTTCCGTTCGTCTTCGCGCGCGGCACCCCGCAGGTCGAAGACGGATTCGAGATGCTTCGTCTGGCGCGCGGCCTGTCGCAGGACCAATTTCTGGCGAACGCGCATTGCTATACCGTCATCAACACCAACTCGCCGCGCCAGCTCGACATTCCGATGGCGCAAGGCATCATCGATTTCGCCCGCGCAGGCCAGGTCTCCGTCATCACGCCGTTCTGCCTGGCGGGTGCGATGGCGCCGATCACGGTCGCCGGCGCGCTGACGCTGCAACATGCCGAGGCGCTGGCGGGGCTGACGCTGGCGCAGATCGTGCGGCCCGGTGCGCCGGTCGTCTACGGCTCATTCTCCTCCAATGTCGACATGAAATCCGGCGCGCCGGCCTTCGGCACGCCAGAGCATATCAAGGCAACGCTGGGGGCCGGGCAATTGGCGCGCTTCACGGGGTTGCCGTGGCGGTCCGGCGGCGGCAGTGCCGCCAACATCTCGGATGCGCAGGCCGCGCACGAGACGCAGTTCGCGCTGTGGGGCTCGGTGCTGGCCGGGGCGACGATGTGCATCCATGCCGCCGGCTGGCTGGAAGGTGGCCTCAGCGTCTCCTTCGAGAAGCTGGTCACCGATATTGAGGCGTTGCAGACGGTGGCGGAACTCTGTGCCGCGACCCCAGGCGACAGCGATTCGATCGGCTTCGAGGCGATCGCCGAGGTGCAGCCGGGCGGGCATTTCTTCTCGGCCGGCCACACCATGGCGCGCTACCGCACCGCCTTTTACGAACCGCTGGTGGCCGACTGGTCGAATTTCGGCAATTGGACGCAAAGCGGGTCGAAGACGGCAAGCGAGCGCGCCACCGGTGTCTGGAGACGGGCGCTGGCCGACTTCGAGCCGCCGGCTTCAGCTGCCGCTACATCAGGCGTGCTGGACGAGTTCATCGCCCGGCGCACTGAAGAGGGCGGGGCAGCGCCAGTGTCGTGACAGGGGGGAATTGCAGCGATGATGCGGAACCGGCGGCATTCCCGGGCATTCATGGGAATGGCCAACGGAGGACGACATGGGATTCGACCAGTATCACGAACCGCCTGAAGAATTGTCGCAGAAGGTACGGACCTTTGCCCGCATGATCGCCTCGCTGATCGAGGAGGCGGAAGCGATCGGCTGGTACGAACAGCGCATGTCGGTGGAAAAAGACCCGCAGGCGCGGGCCATCATGGAGAACGCGCAAGGCGAGGAATTCAAGCATTTCGGCATGGATCTCGAATTCCTGCTGCGCCAGAATAAGGACTGGCGGGCGGAACTGAAGGAAATCCTGTTCACCACGGGCGATATCGTCAAACGCGGCGAAGCCGGCGAGAAGAAGGTGGATTGAGGCCTATCAGCTCGTACCGACGCGGCTGCGGGTTTCGCCTCAATTAGTCGCTGTCGCGTGCGACCAGTTCCAGCGGCCAGACTTCGCGCATGATCCGCGGACCTTCCGGGCCGGCGAAGGCCGGGATCGAGGCCAGCAGCATTTCGGCGAGCCGCTGTCCCATCGGCTCCAGCGCCGGGCGGAAGGCGGTCAGCGCCGGCGAGAAGTAGCGGCAGAGCGGTGTGTCGACGATGACGGTCACCGCCATGTCGTGACCCGGCCTGATGCCCATCTCGGCCAGAGCCTTGCAGCCGCCAAGCGCCATCGCGTCATTGTTGAAGATGATGGCGGTCGGCGGATCTTTCGAGCGCATCACTTGCGGCGTCACTTCGTAGCCGCCGGCCTCGTTGATGAAGCCGGACGCGATCAGTTCGGGGTCGACCTCGATGCCGTGCCGCCGCAAGGCCTTGCGGTAGCCGGCCAGGAACAGATAGCCGAAGTTGAGATCGAGCGACGGGCGGATGGCGGCGATGCGGCGGTGGCCGCGTGCCACAAGGCGGTCGACGGCGTCAGCGCCAGCCTTTTCGAAATCGAGGTCGAGGGACGGGTAGGACTTGTCTCCGGAGCGGCTGCGGCCAAGCGTGGCGAACGGAAAGCCGACCTGGGTGAGATAATTGATGCGCTCGTCCTCGCGCCGCGTCCAGGCCAGCAGCACTGCGTCGGCCCGGCGCGTCTCGACGACGCGGCGCAGGCGCTCCTGCTGGTAGTCGCCGGGCGCGCCCATCACCACGATCAGGTCGAGACCGCTTTCGGCGAGCCTGGCCTGCAGCCCGATCAGGAACGGAATGAAGAACGGCTCGCCATATTGCTGGTCGCCCGGATGCGGCTGCAGCATGAAGGCGATCGAATGAGTGGCGCCTTGCCTGAGACTGCGGCCGGACTGGTTCGGCGAATAGTTGAGCGTCCTGGCCGCCTCGAGCACGCGCTTGCGCGTGTCGGCATTGACGTCGGCGCGGCCGTTCAGCGCCCGCGACACGGTGCCGATCGAAATGTTCAGGTGACGGGCAAGGTCGTGAATGCTGGATGCCAAATGACTGTTCTCCCCCTTGCTTGGCTAGCACCGGTAGCCGCTCAGGCCAAGGCGCAAGACGATTTTCACGAGCGGCCAATTGACATTCTACGCCTTCGGGTGTGTTCTCGTAAACGTTTACGGAAAAACGTTTACGGTCTTGCCGTGAATGCCGTGACGATCGGTCTGGAGGGACCGAGAGGGAGGAGTGCTGGATGATCGATGTCGTCCTGGTCGGCTGCGGAGCGATGAGCAAAGCCTGGCTCGACGCCGTGCGGCAGATTGACGGGCTGGCCATTGTCGGCCTTGTCGATCTCGACGCCGACAGGGCGCGGGCGAGGGCGCGTGAATACGACCTCACCAATGTCGTCATCGGCACCAGTCTCGACGCCGTGCTCGACCAGACCAAACCGCAGGCGGTGTTCGATGTGGTGGTTCCCGCCGCCAGGCGCGAAGTCGCGCTCTCCGCTTTTGCCCATCATTGCCATCTGCTGACGGAAAAACCGCTCGCCGACAGTCCTGAGAATGCGCGGGCCGTCGTCGAGGCGGCTCGCCAGGCCGGACGCATCCATGCCGTCGTCCAGAACCGCCGCTATGTCGCCAATGTCAGGCGCATCCGGAGATTTCTGGACTCCGGCGCCATCGGTGCGCCGACCAGCATCCATGCCGACTTCTTCGTCGCGCCGCATTTCGGCGGCTTTCGCGAGGAGATGGCCCATGTGCTGCTGCTCGACATGGCGATCCACACGTTCGACGCCGCCCGCTACATGGTCGATGGCGAGCCGGCCGGGGTCTATTGCCAGGAATGGGAGCCGGCCAATTCCTGGTACCGGCAGGGATCGTCGGCCAGCGCCGTCTTCGATCTCGGTGGCGGCAAGGTCTTCACCTATGCCGGTTCCTGGTGCGCCGACGGCTTCCGCACCAGTTGGGAAGGCAGCTGGCGCATCGTCGCTGAGCGCGGCAGCCTCATTTGGGACGGCAACGATGCGTTGAAGGCGGAGGTGGTGGCGTCGGGCCGCGATGGCCTGATCGACAAGACCCAGCCGATCGAAGTGCCGTCGCTCGATCCGGCCGACCGCATCGGTGGCCATCTCGGCATCATCAGGGATTTCATGCACGCCATCGAGACCGGCACAGAGCCGGAGACGCGCGGCGCCGACAACATCAGGAGTCTGGCCATGGTTTTCGGCGCCATCGAGAGCGCCGAAACCGGACGCCGCGTGGCAATCGCAGAGGACGCACAATGATGCCAAACCCGCTTCTCGACATCCGGATCGGCACCATGGTGCGGGCCAACCTCGACGATCCGGCGGCCTACATCAAGGCGATCCTGCCGCTCGGATTCGAGAGCATCCAGCCCTTCTTCTGGCAGACGCTGGGCGGCAAGGACCTGCCGCGGCTCGCCGGCCAGATCCGCGAGGCGATCGGCGATGCCAATGTCACGGTGTCCTCGCTTGGCGTGTTCGGCAATCCGCTGGAGAGCGGCGATGTCGATCGCGGCGTGCTGCAGGCCTGGGAAACGGTGATCGACAATGCGCATCTGTTCGGCGCGTCGATGGTCAGCGGCTTCACCGGGCGCCTGCGCGGCAAGAAGCTGACCGACAGCCTGCCGCGCTTCAAGGAGGTCTGGGGCCCGCTGGCCAAACGCGCCGCCGACAAGGGCGTGCGCATCGCCTTCGAGAATTGCGCGATGGATGGCAACTGGGCCAGCGGTGACTGGAACATCGCCCACAATCCGGACGCCTGGGAGCTGATGTTCAACGAAGTGTCCGACGACAATCTCGGGCTGGAATGGGAGCCCTGCCACCAGCTTGTCTATCTGATCGATCCGATGCCGCAGATCCGCAAATGGGCGCCGCGCATCTTCCACGTTCACGGCAAGGACGCGACGGTACGCTGGGACGTTATCCGCGAGCATGGCGTGTTCGGCCGGCTGCCTTTCGTGCAGATGCGCACGCCTGGCTTCGGCGACAGCGATTGGACGCGGGTGATCAGCGAATTGCGGCTGGCCGGGTACAAGGGCGCCATTGACATCGAAGGCTGGCATGACCCGGTCTATCGCGACGATCTCGAGATCACAGGGCAGGTGCGGGCGCTGGAATATCTGAAGCAATGCCGGGGAGGCGCCAGCTACCAACCGAACCCAGCGTGAGAGCAGGCCGGAGAGGAGCCGGCAAGGAAGTGGTACTGCCAGCAATCATCAAAAGCCCCTCGGCTGACGAGGGAAACAATGGGAGGAACGTGCATGAGCATCGCGAAGAGAACGACACTTCTGCGCTCGACCGTCGTGGCGGCCGCCACGGCGCTTTGCGCCACAATCTCCACCTTGCCCGCGCAGGCGCTCGACGCCCAATGGTGCAAGGACGTCCACATCCGCTTCTTCGTCGGCGGCGCCGAGGGCGACGCCTTCGGCACCATCGTCTACAATGGCGCCAAGCAGGCGGCTGCCGATCTCGGGCCGAAGGTCGACTACATCTTCTCCCAGTGGGATGTTGAAAAGATGGTGCAGCAATTGCGCGAAGCCGTCGCGGTGAAGCCCAACGGCATCGCCATGATGGGCCATCCGGGCGACGCGTCGATCATGCCGCTGGCCGAACAGGCGCACAAGGACGGCATCAAGATGATGTACCAGAACGTGCCGGTGCCGAAGGTGGTGGAAGCGTTCGGCGGCGGCTATGTCGGCGCCCAGCAGGAGCAGCAGGGCCGCGCGCTTGGCGCCGAGGCGTTCAAGCTCGGCAAGCTCAAGGCCGGCGACAAGGCGATCATGATCGGGCCGTTCGAGAACGAGGCCCGCGGCGCGCGCGAGCGCGGCACGGTCGCAGCACTGAAGGAGGCCGGCGTCGAAGTCATCCAGCTGTCGTCGCCGCCGAGTGGCGAATGGGCGTCCGACCCCAATCTGGCGATACCGGTGATCACCGCGGCGCTGCTCAACAATCCCGATGTGAAGGCAGTCGGTTATCCCGGCGGCCAGATGCTCGGCAATGTCCCGACCTACATGCAAGCGGCGGGACGCAAGGCTGGCGACATCTTCAACTTCGGCTTCGACACCAGTCCGCAGATCGTCGAGGCGTTCAAGGGCGGCTGGGTGCAGCTGACGGCCGACCAGCAGCCGTTCCTGCAGGGCTATCTGCCGATCCTCAGCCTTTGCCAGCAGGTGGTGCTGGGCCTGGCGCCGATGAATGTCGACACCGGCGCCGGCTTCGTCACGCCGCAGAATTACGAGATCGTCGCCGAGCTCGCCAAACAGGCGCTGCGCTGACCTCCCAAGCCGTCGGCCGGGGTTCAGGCCCGGCCGGCGGAACCGCCGGCGAGAAGAAGCCGGCACGAGACAATGAAAGCGAGGATCCGATGGCCGAACGTCTCATCGAGCTGCGCGACATCAGCAAGTCCTATGGCCACGTCTATGCACTGGGCGGGGTCAATCTCAGCGTCGACCGCGGCGAGGTGGTCGGCCTCATCGGCGACAATGGCGCAGGCAAGTCGACGCTGATCAAAATACTCTCGGGCGTGGTCAAGCCGACCAGCGGCGAGATCCTCATCCGCGGCAAACCGGTGACCGGATGGAGTGCGGCGCGCTCGCGCGAAGCCGGCATCGAGACGGTGTTCCAGGACCGGGCGCTGGCCGTGCAGCAGACCATCGTGCGCAACATCTTCATGGGCCGCGAACTGACCGGCTTCATGGGCTTTCTCAGGGTCAACAAGGAGATCGAGGAGGCGAGCCGGCTGATGCGCGAGATCGGCTTCACCTCGAAAGTGTTCACGCCGCATTCGATCGTCGGCCAGCTGTCCGGCGGCGAGCGCCAGGGCGTGGCGATCGCGCGCGCCATCTACAAGCAGGCGGAGCTGATCGTCCTCGACGAGCCGACGACGGCGCTGTCGCTGACCGAAACCGCCAAGGTCTTCCATTTCGTGCGCCAGGTGCGGGCGAGCGGCCGCTCGATCCTGTTCATCGGCCACAACATCCATCATGTCTTCGACATCGCCGACCGCTTCGTGGTGCTGGACCGCGGCAAGGTCGCGCTCACCGCCGACCGCAGCCAGGTCAAGTCGGCCGAAGACCTCATCAACTTCATGGAAGACGTCGCGCATCCCGGCGGATTGGCCGGACTGCATGACGCCGGCGATACGGAGCAGGCAACGCGATGAGCAAGACCATGGAGCCCGATCTGCACGAGCCGGCGGCCGGCATTCCCCGCCCCAATTCCCAGAAGGAGTGGAAGCACCCATCCGATCACTGGATGCGCGGCTTCATCCTCGACAACCGCGCCTCGCTCGGCACGCTCGGCGTGTTCATCATCATGATGGCGGTGTTCATCATCGCCAACCCGACCGTCTTCACCACCTGGTACCTCTACCGCTCGGTGCTGACCACGCTGCCGGTGGCGCTGTTCGTGGTGGTGCCGCTGGTCTTCGTCGTCACCTGCGGTGAGATCGACCTGTCGTTTCCGGCGACGATGGGTTTTGCCTCTTGGGTCTTCGCGTTGGTCGTGCAGGCCGGTTATGATCCGTTCCTGGGTATCATTGCAGCGCTGATCACCGGCATGCTGCTCGGTTTCCTGGTCGGATCGCTGGTGGTCTATGGCGGGCTGTCGTCGCTGATCGCCACGCTCGGCATGAATTTCCTGCTGCGCGGTCTGATCCAGATCATCAACGAGGGCAAGTCGACGGCGCTGACCAGCCTTGCCGACAGCTGGGCCTACGCGATCTTCTCCGGCCAGCTGCTGGGCATTCCGGTGCAGATATTCTGGGCCATCGCCTTCGTCGTGCTGTCGGCGATGCTCTACAACCGCCATCGCTTCGGCGCGCAGGTGAGGGTGGTCGGCGACAACCCCGACAGCGCCCAGCAGATGGGCATCGACGTCAAGCGCGTGCGGGTAAAAGTGTTCGTCTTCGTTGGCATAGGGGCTGCGATCGCCGGCACCTTCTCGGTGATGATCAACTTCACCTGGTGGCCGACCGCCGGCGACGGCTATCTGCTACCGGTGCTGGCCTCGGTGTTCGTCGGCGGCACACCGACCTGGGGCGGCATCGGCACCGTGGTGGGCGGCGCGATCGGCGCCGTCACCGTATCGTTCATCCAGACCGGCGTCGTGGCGGCAGGGTTGAGCGGCTTCTACGTCCAGTTCTTCAACGGGCTGATCATCATCCTGTCGCTGCTGGGGCACAAATGGAACCAGGCACGGTATCGGTGAGGAGGCGAAGATTTGGCGGACCGCAAGCCCTGACGATTGGCGCAGACGCGCATCATTTCGTCATCCACGGGCGAAGCAAGGAGCGTAGCGACGCGGCGCAGACCCGAGGATCCATGCTGCGACTTAAATGCGTCACCACGGTGCAGAATTCTGCTCCGCTGCATTCCTGGGCGAAGGTCGCGGCATGGGTCCTCGGGTCTTCGCGACGGAGCTACGCTCCTGCTTCGCCCGTGGATGACGAAGGTGGGGTATCGTCAAAGTAGGCGCATATCGCTTGTAGGACAACGGGTAAGCAATCGCTCACACCGCCGCGACGAACCCGTCCAGCACGCGTTTCTGGCCGGCTTTGTCGAAGTCGATGGTCAGCTTGTTGCCTTCGATGGCCGAAATGTTGCCGTTGCCGAATTTCTGGTGGAAGACGCGGTCGCCGACACTGAAGGCGGACGGCTTGTCGGCGACGGATTTGGCGACCAGTTCGCCGTCGATGGTGCGGCCTTTGACCGAGGTGCGGCCGGCGCCGTAGCCGCTATCGGTCTCGCCATAGCCGATGCGCTCGACCTGATGGCCGGAGCGCGAGCCCCAGTTGCGGTCGGTCGCCTCGGTGCGGTTGGCCTGCGCTCGCTGCCAGCCCGGCGTCGCGTAGGTGTTGGAGAAGGCGCCGGATTTTTCGGTGTCGGCGCCGACATTGTCGAAGCGCGAGGCGCCATAGGGGTTTTGCCGTCCTGCGCCCTGGCCGCCGCGGCCGGAGGCAAAAGAACCGCCGCCGTAGGAATTGCCGTAGCCGCCGTAGCTGTTGCCGCTTTCGGCGACCTCGACATGGGCTTCCGGCAGTTCGTCGAGGAAGCGCGACGGGATGGTCGACTGCCACAGGCCGTGGATGCGGCGGTTGGAGACGAACCACAGATGCAGGTTCTTCTTGGCGCGGGTCAGGCCGACATAGGCAAGCCGCCGCTCTTCCTCCAGCCCCGAGCGGCCGCCTTCATCCAGCGCGCGCTGATGCGGGAACAGGCCTTCCTCCCAGCCCGGCAGGAACACCGTCTCGAATTCGAGGCCCTTGGCCGAATGCAGCGTCATGATGCTGACGGCGTCGAGCCCGGCGTTCTGCTCGGCGTCCATGACGAGTGCGACATGCTCGAGGAAGGAGCGTAGCGATTCGTACTCCTCCATGGAGCGGATCAGCTCTTTCAGGTTCTCAAGCCGGCCTGGGGCTTCGACCGAGCGGTCGTTCTTCCACATGTCGGTGTAGCCGCTCTCTTCGAGAATGGTCTCGGCGAGCTCGGTATGCGGCGTGGTTTCCAGCGCCTTCTGCCAGCGCTCGAAATTGGCGGCGACTTCGCGCAAGGCGGCGCGTGGCTTCGGCTTCAACTCGTCGCTTTCGGCGAGCTTGGCGGCGGCTTCCAGCATCGGGATGCGCAGCGCGCGGGCCGTGTCGTGGATCTGGCGGATGGTGGCTTCGCCGAGCCCGCGCTTCGGCACATTGACAATGCGCTCAAAAGCGAGGTCGTCGGCGCCTTGCGCGACGACGCGGAAGAAGGCCAGCGCATCGCGGATTTCCATGCGCTCGTAGAAGCGCGGGCCGCCGATGACGCGGTAGTTGAGGCCGAGCGTGACGAAGCGATCCTCGAACTCGCGCATCTGGAAGGAGGCGCGGACCAGGATCGCCATGTCGTTGAGATTGTGCTTCTGGCGCTGATAGGTCTCGATGGTCTCGCCGACCGCGCGAGCTTCCTCCTCGGAATCCCAGGCGGCGTGGACATGCACCTTGCCGTCCTCCGGCTCGTCGCGGTCGGTGAACAGCGTCTTGCCGAAACGGCCCTCATTGTGGGCGATGAGGTGAGAGGCGGCACCGAGGATGTGCGCGGTCGAGCGGTAGTTGCGCTCCAGCCTTATGATGGTGGCGCCGGGGAAATCCTTGTCGAAGCGCAGGATGTTGTCGACCTCGGCCCCGCGCCAGCCATAGATCGACTGGTCGTCGTCGCCGACGCAGCAGATGTTGACGGTGGCGCGAGCTTCGGCCGAAGAGCGCCCAATCTCCCCCCTAGAGGGGGAGATGTCGCCGGAGGCGACAGAGGGGGGCGCTGTCCCTCCAGCCTGTCGGTGCGAGGCCCCCCCCTCTGTCCTGCCGGACATCTCCCCCTCAAGGGGGGAGATCGGCTTGGACTGCGGCCTTTGCGCCAAAAGCCGCAGCCACATGTATTGCGCTGTGTTGGTGTCCTGATACTCGTCGACGAGGATGTATTTGAAGCGCTTATGGTACTCCTTCAGCACATCCGGATTGGCGCGGAAGATGCGGATCGGGTGGCACAGGAGGTCGCCGAAATCGCAGGCGTTCAGCGTCTTCAGCCGCTCCTGATAGGCCTTGTAGAGTTCGCGGCCCTTGCCGTTGGCGAAGGCGCGCGCGTCGCCCTCGGCGATGTCGGCCGGACCTTGCCCCTTGTTCTTCCAGCCGTCGATCATCTGGGCGAACTGCTTGGCCGGCCAGCGCTTGTCGTCGAGCCCTTCGGCCTGGATCAGCTGCTTGATCAGCCGCACGACGTCGTCGGTGTCGAGGATGGTGAAGTCGGATCTCAAGCCGGCCAGCTCGGCATGTCTGCGTAGCAGCTTGACGCCAATCGAGTGGAAGGTGCCGAGCCAGGGCATGCCCTCGACATTGCCTTCGCCGATCAGGACGCCGATGCGGATCTTCATCTCGCGCGCGGCCTTGTTGGTGAAGGTCACCGCAAGGATCTGCGACGGGAAGGCCTTGCCGGTGGCGAGGATGTGGGCGATGCGGGTGGTCAAGACGCGCGTCTTGCCGGTGCCGGCGCCGGCCAGCACCAGAACCGGACCTTCGGTGGTTTCCACCGCCAGCCGCTGCTCGGGGTTCAGTCCCTTCAGATAGTCGGGCGCATTGTTGTGGCCGCTGCGGGCAGCCATGGCGCGCGCAGCAATGCCCGACGGGGCCGAGGGCCGCGCATTGGGTTCGTCGAAAAAGGGCATGTCTTCGGAAAAGCCGGACATCGCCCCGAATGTAGTGATTCGGGAGCGAAAGACCAGAAGTGTCTACGTTTTGTTCCGGTAAAGTGCCTGATATCGCCGTTCAGGCCTTGCGGTAACCGAGAGCGACGAAAACCGAACGAGCGCGCCTCGTCGGTCATCACGGCGCCGAGAGCGCTGGAAAACCCTGATGCAGGCAAGATGGATTACCACCTCGGCGTGTGCTCCGCGCTTGACAGGCGCGGCAGGCGGGAGAAAGTTGTGCCCAGGGCAGGAAGGTAACGCCGGTTGCCCATGGCCGCGTCGCAAAGCGCAACAGTCGAAGGAGTATCATCTTGGCTGTCACCGTCACCTCCCTCATTCTTTTGCTCATAGGTTTGGCGCTCGGCGGCGGCGGTATCCGTTTAGCTTCGCTGGGTGGCAGCTGGTATTACCTCATAGCCGGTCTCGCATTCCTGATCGCCGCCTGGCTGCTCTACCGGCGCAGATCCACCGCGCTGTGGCTCTATGCGGCGATCGTGCTCGGCACACTTGCCTGGGCGGTCTGGGAAACCGGCTTCGACTGGTGGGAACTCGGGCCCCGCGGCGGCATCATCGTGCTGGTCGCTCTGTGGCTGCTGACGCCATGGGCGAGGCGAGGTCTTGTCGGCCCTGATGCGCGCGCGCCGATGATCCTTGCAGTGCTGGCATCGCTTGCCGTCGCTGGCTACTCGATGACGGCCGATCCGAAGGACATTGCCGGCGAACTCGGCACCGACAAGATCGTCGCCAACGCCAATCTCGGCAATGATGTGCCGGCCGGCGAATGGCACTATTACGGCCGCACGCAGTTCGGCCAGCGCTATTCGCCGCTCGATCAGATCACGCCGGACAATGTCGCCAAGCTGCAGCCGGCGTGGACTTACCGCACCGGCGACGTGAAGGGTCCGGACGACGTCGGCGAGACCACCTATCAGGTGACGCCGCTGAAGATCGGCGACACGCTTTACATCTGCACGCCGCACAATTTCGCCATTGCCATCGACGCAGTGAGCGGCAAGGAGAAATGGCGCTTCGACCCCAAGATCAAGCTCGACAAGGACCGCCAGCACCAGACCTGCCGCGGCGTGGCCTATTATGCCGATGCTGCCGGCGCCGCCGGCCAGCCCTGTGCGACCCGCGTCTACCTGCCGACCTCGGACGCGCGGCTGATCGCGCTCGATGCCGCCAACGGGCAGGTGTGTCCTGCCTTCGCCGAAGGCGGCACGCTGAACCTTCTGACCAACATGCCCTATCCGAAGTCGGGCTATTATTACTCGACCTCGGCGCCGCTGATATCAGGCGGCAAGATCATTGTCGGCGGCGCGGTCAACGACAATTATTCGACGCAGGAGCCGTCGGGCGTCATCCGCGCCTACGACGCTGCCACCGGCAAGCTGCTATGGAACTGGGATTCCGGCAATCCGGACCAGACGACGCCATTGGCGGCCGGCCAGACCTACACCGCCAACTCGCCCAACATGTGGTCGACGCCGAGCGCCGACGAGAAGCTCGGCCTGCTCTATGTGCCGCTCGGCAACCAGACGCCGGACCAGCTCGGCGCCGGGCGCAGCGACAATGTCGAGAAGTTCTCGTCGTCGATCACCGCGCTTGACCTCAACACCGGGCAATTGCGCTGGGTGAGGCAGACGGTGCACCACGACCTCTGGGACATGGACGTGCCGGCGCAGCCGAGCCTGATCGACATCACCAAACCCGACGGCACGGTGGTGCCGGCGCTGGTCGGGCCGACCAAGCAGGGCGACCTCTATGTGCTCGACCGGCGCACCGGCGAGCCGGTCATCGCGGTCAACGAAGTGCCGGCGCCCGGCGGTGCCATCGAGGGCGATCACACATCGCCGACACAGCCGGTCTCCGATCTTACCTTCATGCCGAAGCCGCTCACCGGCGCCGACATGTGGGGCCTCACCATGTTCGACCAGCTGGCTTGCCGGATCGAATTCCAGGGCCTGCGCTATGAAGGCCGGTATACGCCACCTTCGGTACAGGGCTCGCTGATCTATCCCGGCAATTTCGGCACCTTCAACTGGGGTGGCGTCGCGGTCGACCCGGTCCGGCAGGTGATGTTCGGCATGCCGACTTATCTGGCGTTCAAGTCGCAGCTCATTCCACGCGATCAGGTGCCGCCGCCGGACGAGGGGCGTGGCAGTGAGCAGGGACTGAACCGTAACGAGGGCGCGCCCTATGCGGTGGTGATGGGACCGTTCCTGTCGCCGCTCGGCATTCCTTGCCAGGCGCCGCCCTGGGGCTATGTCGCCGGCGCCGATCTGAGGACCGGCACCATCGCCTACAAGCACCGCAACGGCACCGTCTACGACATGACGCCACTGCCGCTGCCGCTGAAGGTCGGGGTGCCCGGCATCGGCGGGCCGATGATCACCGCCGGTGGCGTCGCTTTCCTCGGTGCGGCGGTCGACGACTATCTGCGCGCCTATGACCTGACATCGGGCAAGCAGCTCTGGCAGGCGCGGCTGCCGGCCGGCGGGCAATCGACGCCGATGACCTATACGGTCGCCGACGGGCGCCAGTTCGTGGTCATCGTCGCCGGCGGTCACGGCTCGGTCGGCACCAAGCCGGGGGATTATGTGATGGCCTACGCGCTGCCGAAGTGAGGGTGGCGCAATCTATGACCTAGCCGAGCCCCAGATGGCTTTTCAGGCTGGGTACCGATCCGAGTATCCGGTTGGTGAGGTCGGGGCCGGCGGCTGCTTCGGCTTGCTGGACCAGCGTTTCGCCGGCCTTCTGGATCTGAGCCAAATCGAGCCCGGACGCCTTGAGCGCGGCGAGGCCGTTGACCAGCGCGCCGGCCTTTTCGCCGAGAACCCCGCCAAGCGCGCCCTGCAGCGACGACAGGAAGCCGCCACCGGCGCCGGCCGGAGCGGCGGCCATGACGTCATACTGGTGGGCGAGGTCGTCGGCGCCGGGGATCTTGGCGAAAAACGCCGAGGCGCTGGTGCCTTCCGCCTCATGTTCGAGCACCGAGAAGATGGTGCCGACAACTTTCTCCGTCGTCGCCTGGTCGAGGCCGGCTTTCTGCGAGACGGTGTTGACGATATCCTGGACGTTCATGACCTGACCTCAACCTTGGGTTTTCGTGGATGCGGCCTGGCGCTGGTTACTACGGACCCTGATCATCGATCGCCTAGTGGAAGCGGCCGAGCGCAATGCCAGCAGTGCGGCAGCGGCCAGCACGAAAGCGGTGGCGAGGATCGGGGTGGAGAAGGCCATGGGTGTTGTTTCCTTCCGGTCAGATTGAGCGCACAGGGCGGGGACGAGGCCGCTACAGGCAGCTACCCCTAATATTGAGGCAGCAGCATCAAGATTGTCGAAAATGACCAAAATGTGATTGCAGTGGGTTCTGCCACGGCTTTCGGGTGAGCACCGTCACCCAACCGTGACTGGACCATGCAAGTCTCGACCCTATCTTGCGCCGCAACGAGACTTTCCGAAGCCGAGGAGCGCATCCATGACGAAAGCCGAAGCCAACACCAAGCCCGTCATCACTCAGGCGATGATCGATGCCTATGACGAGTACACGCATCTGACACTCGACCGCCGCCGCTTCATGGAGCAACTGACCCGGCTTGCCGGATCGGGCGCGGCGGCGGCGGCGATCGCGCCGCTTCTGGCGGCGAATTCCGCCCAGGCGGCAATCGTCGCCGACAACGATCCGCGGGTGAAGGGTGAGGACATCACCTATCCCGGCAGCGGCGGCGAGATGAAGGGCTATCTGGTCAAGCCGGCGGGTCAGGCGGGCAAGCTCGGCACGGTCATCGTCGTGCATGAGAACAGGGGACTCAACCCGCATATCCGCGACGTAGCGAGACGCGTGGCGCTGGAAGGGTTCGTGGCGCTTGCGCCGGATTTTCTGTCGCCGCTCGGCGGTACGCCAGCCGATGAAGACAAGGCGCGCGACATGTTCGCCAAGCTCGATTCGGCGCAGACCATTGCCAACGGTGTAGCGACTGTCGCCTTCCTCAAGGGCGACAAGGACGGCAACGGCAAGGTCGGCGCCATCGGCTTCTGCTGGGGTGGCGGCACGGTCAACATGCTGGCCGTCAACGCGCCAGATCTCAATGCCGCCGTCGCCTATTACGGCATGCAGCCGAACGCCGCCGATGTGTCGAAGATCAAGGCGGCCTTGCTGCTCCACTATGGCGGACTGGACGAGCGTATCAATGCCGGCATCGATGCCTTCAAGAAGGCGCTCGACGCGGCGCATGTCGAATACACGGTCTATGTCTATGAAGGCGCCAACCATGCCTTCAACAACGACACCTCGGCCGCCCGCTACGACAAGAAAGCGGCCGATCTCGCCTGGGGACGCACGATCGCCTTCCTGAAGGAAAAGCTGGCGTAGCTTCCGTCATTGTTTCAGCGCGCCGGCTTGTGGAAGGCGACGCCGGCGACCACCAGCGCAATGCCGAGGCAATCGGTGAGGCTTGGAATCTGGCGCAGCACCACGACGCCGATCAGCGTTGCGGTGACCGGCAGCAGCGACAGCATCAGCGCAAAGCTGGCGCGCGGCAGCCGCGACATGGCGAGTTGGTCGCAGATGTAGGGGATGACCGACGAGCAGATGCCGACGCCGATGGCGGCGAGCAGCAGCGGCGGTGAGAAAAAGGCCGGCAGTGCATCTCTGAAGCCGATCGGCAGCACGATGATGAAAGCGATTGCCATGGCGGCACCAAGGCTGGCGATGCCACCGCCCGCGCCTGAAGCGGCGATGCGGTGCCCGAGAACGATGTAGCCGACAAACAGCGCGCCGTTGAGGAGGGCCCAGAACAGTCCCAGAGGATCGCTCGACCACTTGACGTCGATGAGCAGCAAGGTGCCGGTGACGGCGACTGCAAGGGCGGCGAGATTGCGCGGGCTCCTGAGGCCGATCACCGCAACGCCGATGGTGCCGACGAATTCGATCGCCGCCACCAGCGAGATCGGCAAGCGGTCGAGCGCCAGGTAGAACGAACAATTCATCACCGCCAGGCAGGCGCCGAAGGCCAGCAACAGCAACCGGGTCGAGCGATCGGCGCGAGCGAAAGATCGCCAGGGACGGGTCAGCGGTGCGAAGATCAGCGCGGCGGTGGCGATGCGCAGCCAGGCCATGCCAAGCACGCCGACATGCGGGAAAAGCAGCACGGCGAATGCCGGCCCGAGATAGTGGAAGACGGCGCTGACGCCGAACCAGACATGCGGCGGCAGTTTTTGCGTCAGCCTGCCAAGGGTGGAACCGGCAGCGGCAGGGTCTGCCGCAGGAGCTTGCGTTTGATCATTCATCGGCTCAGTATCGCAGGCAAATTTGCCTGTTTATATAAATGGTAGTTGGCTCCTCGGGCCATCTTTCTCCCGGAAGCAAGGAATTTTCCATGAAACGCCTTCGGAACGAAAATGCCGACCTCGACGCAGCGGATATGAAGATCCTGCGCCTGCTGGAGAAGGACGCGCGCATCAGCACGGCGGAACTCGCACGCTCGGTCGGCCTATCGGCGCCGAGCGTGGCCGAGCGCATCAAGCGGTTGCAGGAGAGCGGCGTTATCGAGGCCTATTCGGTCAGGATCAACCCCGCGGCACTTGGCCTGCCGCTGTCGGCATGGCTGCGCATCCGTCCGGTACCGGGACAACTGGCCGTCGTTGCCGAAATCATCCGCGAGTTGCCGGAGATCGCGCAATGCGACCGGGTGACGGGTGAGGACTGTTTCATCGCGCTGGCGCATGTAGGCTCGGTGGCCGAACTCGAGCGGGTGATCGATCGCATCATCCCTTACGCGATGACCAATACGGCGATCATCCAGTCGTCGCCGGTGGTGGCGCGCTCACCGCTGGCGGCAGTGAAGCGTACGACTTGAGGGCGAGGATCGTCGATGCGAAGGTTTTAAGCGTGGCCGCGCTTCATGCGCGCCTGCTTCAGGATGGCGCGCCAGCGGATCATGTCGAACGGGATCGGCTCGTTGTTGTTGGCAATGTGGAATATCTCGTTGTTGACGTTCTTGAGCGAGCGCCAGAAATCATAGTCGGTGATGCGCGGATCGGCAGCCAGCTTGTCCACTTCGACCTTGATGTCGGTTTTCATGCACTTTCCTCGAACCGGCTTCGCCGCGCCGCCCGCATCGCAACCCAATGCGATCGTTTTCAACCGCTCTGCTGAGTCGTTCAACGGCTCAATTGGCTTGTTCCCGTTAAAACCTCGGTAAGGTTAACGCTGGCGCCGAGCGGCTTCAAGCGGGCTTGCGACGAATCCCGATCGAGCGGCCTGCGCGTTCCGGCATCGGCAGTGCCGAATGGGCGGCGCGCATGGCTTCGACCTTGGCAAGCACATCGGCTGGGAAGGGCGCCACCTTCGGCCCGGACATATCGACATGCAGTGACAGGGTCTCGGAGGTGGCGGCCAGCCAGCCGTCGACATGGCGGATTTCCTGGTAGGCCCGCAGCCGCTTGTCGTCATGGTCGATGAGCTGGAAGGAGACCGTGACCTGGTGCTCGAGATGCAGCTCCTGGACGTAGCAGACATGGACTTCGGCGGTGTAGATGGTGAGCCGCCGCTGGCTCACGTAATCCAGCCCCATGCCCATCGCCTCGAAGGCTTCGTCCGAGCAGCGGTCGAACAGCACGTTGTAGTAGGCCATGTTGAGATGGCCGTTGTAATCGATCCAGTCCTTCTCGATGTCCATGGGCTTGGAGACGAAGGGGGCAGGGATGGGCATCGAAACTTCCTTGTTCTGGTGCTGGACACGGCATGGCCGGTGAGACTACGCATCCATAATCGCATAACAAGCGTGGGCGCTGGTCCATTCGCGGAGGAAATCATGGCTCTGAGCGACCTCAATCCGGTCGAACGCAACGAGGAAGGCATCGCCGCCGTGCTCGGCATCCTCAAGCAGCGGCTCGGCGAGCGATTTCAGACCGGCGAGGCCATCCGCTCGCAGCACGCGCACACCACCACCTATATTCCGACGCAGGCGCCGGACGGCGTCGCTTTCCCAGAGACGACGGCCGAGGTGCAGGAGATCGTGCGCGCCTGCGCCGCGCACCGTGTGCCGGTCATTGCCTTCGGTGTCGGATCGTCGCTGGAAGGCCACACCAACGCACCGGGCGGCGGCATATCGGTCGACACATCGCGCATGAACCGCATCCTTGCGGTCAATCCGCAGGATCTCGACTGCACGGTCGAGCCCGGCGTTACCCGCGAGGATCTGAACCGGCATCTGCGCGACACCGGCCTGTTCTTTCCAATCGATCCGGGCGCCAATGCCTCACTCGGCGGCATGGCGGCGACGCGGGCATCCGGCACCAATGCGGTGCGCTACGGCACGATGCGCGAAAACGTGCTGTCGCTGACGGCCGTCATGGCCGACGGCGAGACGGTGACGACCGGCAAGCGCGCGAAAAAGAGCTCGGCCGGCTATGATTTGACGCGGCTGCTGGTCGGTTCGGAAGGCACGCTCGGCATCATCACCTCGCTGACCTTGAAGCTGCAAGGCATCCCGCAAGCGATCTCCGGCGGCGTCTGTCCGTTTCCGAGCGTCGAGGCGGCCTGCAACGCGGTCATCGCGACGATCCAGATGGGCATTCCGGTGGCGCGCATCGAACTGGTCAACGCCTTGCAGATGCGGGCGATGAAGAATTATTCGAAGCTCGACTATCCCGAGAGCCCGTGCCTGTTCGTCGAGTTCCACGGCAGCGATGCCGGCGTTGCCGAGCAGGCCGAGACTTTCGGCATGATCGCCGAGGAGAATGGCGGCGGACCGTTCCTGTGGACCAGCGTTGCCGAGGAGCGCACGAAACTGTGGAAGGCTAGGCACGACGCCTATTGGTCGTCGCTGACGCTGCGGCCGGGCGCCAAGGGTCTGTCGACCGATGTCTGCGTGCCGATTTCGCGCTTTGCCGAATGTGTCATGGAAACCGAAGCCGACATCGCCGAGATGGGCCTGATCGCGCCGATCGTCGGCCACGCCGGCGACGGCAATTTTCACGTGCTGGTGCTGATGGATGTTAACGATCCCAAGGAGATCGCGCTGTCGGAAAAGTTCGTCGCGCGGCTGAACATGCGAGCAATCGCCATGGATGGCACCTGCACCGGCGAGCACGGCATCGGCCAGGGCAAGATCGGCTTCCTGCGCCACGAACTCGGCCACGGCGTCGACATCATGCGCACCATCAAGCGGGCGCTCGATCCGCAAAACATCATGAATCCGGGCAAGATATTGCCGGGAAACTAGGCGGGTCCTCCGACGCGAGCTTCGCAGGCGGCTGGTCTTGACCATGCCACGACTGGGCCGAGACCGGCCGCACTGCGAGGTCTGAAACGGTCCGCCACCTTCGGAACCGATTCATAGCTTTCACGTTGCGGCAACCAATGGAACATCGTCAAAGCGGAGCGGTCGCCCATGAACTGGAAAGGCGTCTGGAAGAATCAATACGGGTCCATTGTCGAAATCACCGATGATGCGGACAATCGCATATCGGGATCGTTTCGAACCGCCCTGACGGATAGCGGGTTCCATGGCCAAGAAATTCCGATTTTGGGCGTCCACCGCGGCGACTGCATCAGCTTTGCCGGCGGCGGGAAAACGCCAGTCGGCGATGCAATCGTCTCTTATACCGGCCTGCTTCGAGAGGGAAAAATGGAGACGTTGTGGTTTGTCGTCTCGGATGCGGCGATTAAGGCCAGCGGCGAAGGCCAACCTGCGAAAATCGAAAAGCTGAATTGGTGGCGTTCGATGTCGACCAGCGCGGACACGTTCCAAAGAAGCTAGTCCCAATGGCCAGCGAAGCATTTGGCCTCGCACGACGCCGCTCTGGTCATCGCGGTAGGGCCAGCAGCGGATGTCGACTACATCCGCATGCGCCCAAAGCGAAAGTAAATCCGGAGCGTTAGCGTGTGATCGCAGGCTTCTCCTGCACGCCCTCAACAAGCGTCTGCAACATCGGGCGGGTTGGCGCGAAGAATGTCGTGCCGGTGTGCGGCGTGGAGAAATCGAGCAGGCGGTCGTAAGCGCCCGGCGGCTCACCGACATACATTCGCTGCAGCATCTTCTCGGTCACCCAGAGATACCTGCTATAGCCGATAAAGTAGGTGCCGAACTCCTGCTGTCCTGGTCGGCCGAACGGCATGTTGTCGCGCAATATGTCGTATTCGTTGCCGTCGGCATCTTCGATGGTGGCGAGCGACTTGTGCGACTTGCGCGGGGCGTCGTCATCGTCGATTTCGATGTTGTCGATCTTGGTGCGGCCGATGATCTCTTCCTGGAGCGGTGTCGGGGTTCGCGCCCACGCCTGGAGATCGTGCAGGTATTTCTGAACGACGACATAGCTGCCTCCGGCAAAATCGGCGTCTTCATCGCCGACGAGTGCCGAGGCGGGCAGATCCAGCCCGGTCGGGTTGGCCGTGCCGTCGACGAAGCCGAGCAGGTCGCGCGCATCGAAATAGCGAAAGCCCGAGACTTCGTCGACGACGTTCACGCCGTCACCGAGATTGTCGAGCAGAATACGCTCGAACTCGAAGCACATGTCGGGGCGCTCGGACCGGATATGGAAAAGAAGGTCGCCCGCTGTCGACGGGGCCGAGTGAACGGCGCCCTTGATCGGCGTGAACGGTTTCAGTTCCAGCGGCCGCCGATCTGGAGAAAGACGATCCCAGAGATCGCGGCCGATGCCGGCAATGCACGAAAGCCGTCCGGAAAGGTCACGGAATCCGACATTCTTCACCAGATCATCAAGTTCTCCGAGCACGGAGGCGACCTTGGCGAGCGCGCTCCGCTCGTTGGCGACATTGACGACAAGAAAGACCGCCGAAAGCGATAGCGGGGCGTCGATACTTTGCGCGTCGATCGGCACGCGATCCCAGTTCTTGCCCGACATCTAGATTCTCCACTTTGCCAGGATTTGTTTCAGATCACCGGACATCACGCAACTGCGTATGAGACATCACGCAACACCGGATGAATTGCCTCTTTATCGACACGCGGATGCGGGTAGAGTGCGGCAGAATTCAATCAACCCGTTCGGAGCTGATGCTCGCACGCCTGTTCGTGATCTTTGGTGGCCTGTTCGTGCTGGTGCTGTGTGCGGCGCTGGTGGTGCCGTATTTTGTCGACTGGACCGGCTACCGCGCCGATTTCGAACGCGAGGCGAGCGCCATTCTCGGCCGCAAGGTGACCGTGCAGGGCGACGCCACGGCAAGGCTGTTGCCGTTCCCGTCGGTGACCTTCGCGAATGTCGCCGTCGCCGGTGGCCCCGATGGCCAGCCGGCAATGACCGTCGAGACGTTTTCGATGGACGCTGAATTGGCGCCCTTCCTGCGCGGTGAAGTGTTGATCTTCGACATGCGGCTGGTGCGGCCGAAGGCGACCATCGACATTGCCAATGACGGCACGGTCGACTGGGCGATGCGGCCATCCTCGCCCTTCGACCTCAACCAGATATCAATCGAGAAGCTGACGGTAACGGAAGGCCAGGTCGAACTGCGCCACGCCGCCGGCGGCCGCAGCCATCTGTTTTCCGAGATCAATTCGACCATCTCGGCCAAGTCGCTGGCCGGTCCGTGGCGCATGGACGGCACGCTGCGGCTGGACGGTCTTCGCACCACGGTCGCGGCGTCCACCGGCAAGGCCGAAGGCACCGGGCAGATGCGGCTGCGGCTGAAGGCCGATCCGGACGCCTATCCGCTGGTCATCGAGAGCGACGGCAATGCCGGCATCGTCAATGGGGCCGCCGTCTATTCCGGCCAGTTCAAGATTTCAAACCCTGACAAGGATGGTGCCGACAAGAACAGCGCCGAGTTGCGCGGCACCGACGGCGAGACGGTGAAGGTCTCGGCCGGCAAGCCCGATCCGGGCTTTCGGCTGAACGGCAAGTTTTCGCTCGACCATCAGAAGCTCGGTGTCGACGAATTCCGCTTCGAGACAGGGCCGCTCGACAATCCCTACACCGCCGATGGCAAGGCTTCGGTCGATCTCGGGCTGAAGCCGAACTTCGCCATCGAGGCCAATGGCGCTCAGGTGCAGCTCGACGAGGCAGTGGGCGCGCAGGCTGGCGCCGGCCTGACGCTCGATCAGCGCATAGCGGGGCTGGAGCAGGCGTTGCTCGATTTGCCGAAGCCGACCATTCCCGGCACTGTCGAGGTCAAGCTGCCAGCGGTGGTGGCCGGCGACACCACGGTGCGCGATGTTCATCTTTCCGCCGAGCCGGTCGATGGCGGCTGGTCGGTGAAATCGCTTGCCGCGACCTTGCCCGGCCGCACCACGCTGGAAGCCGATGGCATGCTCTTGCTCAACGTGGAGGGCCATTTCGGCTTCAACGGCTCGTTGCTGCTGGCCGTGGCGCAACCCTCGGGTTTTGCAGCGTGGCTGTCGAAGGATGTCGACGAGGCGATCCGCCGTCTGCCCGCCGCCGGCTTCAAGGCCAAGGTAGATCTTTCGGAAAAGCGGCAGGCGTTCAGCGATCTCGAACTGATCCTGGGCAAGGCCAAGTTCTCCGGCCGCATCGATTCCAGCCAGCCCGACGATGCCAAACCATCGGTGCTGATGCGGCTCGAAGGCGGCGATCTCGATGTCGACGGGCTGGCGGCTTTTGCCTCGATCTTCGTCAGCGACAAGGGCGCCAACCGTTTTGCCGACCGCGACCTCGATTTCCAGATCAAGGCAGGGCCGGTCAACGCCGGCGGGCTGACCGCCGACACGGTCGATACCGCACTGAGGCTGCGCGACGGGCTGCTCGAAATCGACCGGCTGTCGGTGGGCGGGCTGGCCGGCGCCTCGATCAGCGCCACCGGCAGGATCAAGGATTTCCCGGCGAGCCCGACTGGCAAGCTCGACGCGTCGGTGGTCGCCGTCGACCTGAAGCCGCTGATCGACGTAGCCGCCCAGCATTATCCCGACAGCGCCGGGCTCAAAGGACTGGCGAGCCGTGCCGCGGCCTATCCAGAGCTGTTCCAGGATGCGCGCGTCGACCTGGTGGCGAGTGCGGCCGACAATGGCGACGGCACCACGGGCCTGGCGGTGAGCGGGCAAGGCAAGGCCGGCGGCTCGGCCTTTTCCGCGTCGCTGTCGGGGAAGGGGGCGGTGGACAAGCTTCTCGAAGCGCCGGTGGCGCTGACCTTCAACGCCAGAAATCCTGACGCCACCGCGCTGCTGGCGCTCTACGGCCTGCCGGCGTTGCCGCTCGGCATGCTGGGCGAGGCAAGCACGGACATTCAGGCCAAGGGTACGCTTGGCGGCGGCCTGGCGACGAATTTCAGCCTTGCCGGCAACGACTTCAAGGCCGGTTTCGAGGGGACGATCGCCGATACGCCGCAAGGCCTCGCCGCCAAGGGCAAGCTCAGCCTCGACGCCGCCGACATCGAGCCATGGCTGATGACATCAGGTATCGGCCTGCCGGGCATGGGGGCCGGCATGTCGACGTCGCTCTCGGCACAGGGCGATTATGGCAACGGTCTGCTGGTGCTGGACGAACTCAGCGGCGCCATCAACGAAGCGGCGGTGTCCGGCGACGTCAATGTCGATGCCAGGGATGGCGTGCCGCATCTGGCCGGGGCGCTGGCGCTCGACGAACTCGACCTCGATCCGATGGCGGTGGCGCTGTTTGGCGATTCCGCCTTTCTTTCGGACAAAGAAGGGGCCGATAAGGGTAGGGCATGGCCGGCCACGCCGTTCAGCCAGAAATCCAGCCTGCCGTTCACCGCCGACCTCGATCTAACGACGGCAGCCCTTGCCACCGGCCGGTTCGCCACCGCTTATGATGCGGCCTTTTCGCTCAAGCTCGACCAGGAAGGCATCCGCGTTTCGGACCTGAAGGCGAAATTGCTGGGCGGGGCTCTGACCGGCCTGTTCGAACTGAAGAACAATGACGGCACCGGACTTTTCACCGGGCAGATGAAACTGGCGGGCGCCGATCTGGCGACCGTGCTGCCGGATGCCGGCATCAGCGGCAATGGCGATTTCTCGACGGCGCTGTCAAGCAGCGGCAAATCGGTCGAAGGGATTGTGGCCGCCTTGTCCGGCTCCGGTACGGCGACGCTGAAGAGCTTGCGGGTCGCTGGCGTCAATCCCGATGCGTTCAATGCGTTCCTCGCCAAAGCCGATGCGATCGGGCGTGACATCGATGCGGCCAAGACCGCCGGCTTCGCACCTGACATCGCCGCCGATGGCAGTCTTGCCGCCAAGGACACCGACATCGCCTTCACGGTTGCCGGCGGCACGCTCAGGGCGCCGCCGATCAGCCTGGAGAATCCGGCGGCGACCTTGTCCGCCGACATCACGGCGGATCTCAATACCAGCATAATTTCCGCCAAGGGGGCGATCACCTATCGGCCGGGCGACGAGGCCCTGGTCGGTTCCGAGCCGGCTGTGAATTTCACCGCCGAGGGGCCGTTCGGCGCCGTGAAGCGGCAGTTCGACAGCGAGCCGCTGGCGCAGTTCCTGACCCAGCGCGCGCTGGAGAAGGAGCAGCAGCGCGTCGAGGCGATGCAGGCGGCACTGCTCGAGAAGCAGCGGCTGCGGCGCGAGGTGCGCTACTACGCGGCGCTGCAGACCGAACGTGACAAGGCCGCCGAGGAATTGCGCAAGCAGGAGGAGGCCGCGCGACTGAAAGCCGAGGCCGACGCGAAAGCGAAGGCCGAAGCGGATGCTCAGGCGAAGGCCGAAGCGGACGCCAAAGCTCAGGCCGACGCTGAGGTGAAGGCCAAGGCGGATGCCGACGCCAAAGCCAAGGCGGATGCGGACGCGAAGGCCGCCGCCGAACAGCAGGCCGCCGACGAGGCGGCCAAGGCGCAGGCCGAGCAGGAGCGGCGGAAGGCGGAAGAGGCGATGCGTGTTGCTTCGCAGGAAAAGGCAAGGCTCGAGGCCGAACGCAAGGCCGCGCAGGCTCCGAAGGTGGAGCGTGCGCCGCTGCCGGAGGCTCGCGACAACCCGCCGCCGGCCAAGCCGAAGTCCAATCCGTTCACCATCGACAATCTGCTGAAGTCGCTGCAGTAGGGAGTAGGGAGGGTTTTCCCGTCCTGAGATCCTCTCAAAGAACGAGCAAGTCGGCGCCGTCGGTGACATAGCGGGCGTGGCGGAAATCTCGGACGGTCAAGAGTTTGCCGTCCTGCCAGGCCAGCAGGATGAAATAGGATGGCCGCGCCGCCGGATCATCGCTATCGCGGACGAGGACCGCTGGCCTGTCTTCGACGAAGCCCGGCACGAAATGCCAGTCCTTCACCTGGGAATAGTTATGGAAGTAGGTGGCCACTTCCTTGCGACCGTTCAGCCGCGTCCTGGCCACCAGTTCCAGCCGCACTTCGTCGGCCAGCATGTCGCGCACCGCGTCGAAGTCGCGGGCGTTGAAGCGGTCGATGTAAGCATCGAGCAGCAGACGCTCTGCGCCGCTCAATCTCGGAACAGGACGGTCGTCCGGTTCGTCCGCAAGATGGCGCAGCCGATGACGACCACGATGTAGCGCCGCCTTGATGGCGGGGATGCTGGTGCCGAGCATGTCGCCGATCTCCTGCAGCGAATAGCCCAGAACGTCCATCATGATGACGCTGCTTCGCTGCGCGACAGGGAGGCGCATGAAGGTATGCAGGCCGGCCGCCGCGGCCTGACGGTCGACGGTGGGGTTTGCCGGGTCGACGATCATGTCCGGGTCCTCATCGGAAAAGGACTTTTCACGGGCTCGCCGGCGTAGGAAGTCGAGTGCCGCATTGTGGGCGATGCGGAACAGCCAGCCCTCCGGGTTGGCGATCGGTCCGGCATCGGGCAGCGCCTCGAACGCCTTGGTCAGGGCTTCCTGCAGCACGTCCTCACCGTCGATGACCGAGCCCGTCATTCGGGCGCAGTAGCGGTGCAGCTTGGGGCGCATCTCACCGAACAGCCGGTCAAAAGGCTCGCGGATCTCGCCAGGAATGTTCATGCGCCTCCGTTCGCCGTTACTGGTCGAGCATACGGTAGCTGCCGACCACAGTCATTTCCTCGCGGTGCGGACGCTCGATCAAGCGATCCCTGATGCCATTTTGAAAGGCCTCGAATGCCGCCAGCCCGGTGATGATGTCGGCATGGGCCTCGGTTTCCGTCTCGACCAGATGGACAAAGGTTCCGTCTTCGGACCGCCATGTCATGTAGCGAACGCCGTCCGGCGATTTTTCCCGCAGCTCCTGGAACACGGCCTTGACCAGCCGTTCATTCTCGTCGGTCCGTTCCGGTTTCGTCTTGTAACGTATCAGGTGGCGTTTCATCGCAGTTGTTCCTCTTCGTTGCCTTGCGCTCATGTCCGAGACGTTGCGGCGAAGCCAAAGGATTCGGGGTGCCGGGAAAATTGTTCGATGCTGTTCCGTGCAAGACCCGGAGCTTCACGCATGGTCCCGATCGAGCAGGCGCCGCAGCATCGGTTCGATGCGTGACAGCTCGTCGAGATGTGCCGCCGACAGCTCGGCCAGACAATCGTCGGCGCGCTCGGTCAGCTGCAGCAGCACGCGGCGGTGGTCGTCCTTGTCCTGATCCCTTGCGACCAGCCCTGCCTCGCTGAGACGGTTGACCAGCTCGACGGCGCTATGGTGGCGGATGCGCAGGCGCTCCGCCAGGTCGCCAACCGTCACCGGACTGCCACCGGGAAATCCCTTGATCGCCAGCAGCGCCTGATGCTGGCGCGGGGTCAGGCCGGCGTCCTCCGCCTGGATCTGGCTGAATTCAAGGAAGCGCCGGATCAGGTAGCGAAACTCGGACAGCCGCTGGTAGTCCGCTTGGCTGATGGTAGGGCGTGATTTCCTAGGCTGCGTCATATCAGACATTTGTTCGTTTTCCGACGAAAGCTCAAACGGATTTCGGGCGAAATCGGCTTGAACAGATATATCGTGTTACGATACATAGCCATCGAAATACCCGGCTGGCCTTATCGACCGTGCCGCATATCCAACATACGGCCCGCCGCCAGGAAGCAAATTTGCCATGAAGACCCATCACTCGAACCCGGAGCATCTGCGTGATTTCACCACTGATGCCAGGGTGCTCCTTGTCGCAGCCATTGCCGTGGTGGTGGCGACAGCGGGGCTGTTTGCCGGTATCGCGCTGTTGAAGTTGATCCGGCTTGCCACCAACATCGCCCATTTCGGCCAGTTCACGCTCGCCGATCTGAAACTCGAGGACACACCGCTTGGGCTTGCCTCCGTCATCGTCCCGGTGATCGGCGCACTGATCATCGGCCTGATGGCGCGCTATGGCAGCGAGAAGATTCGCGGCCACGGCATCCCCGAGGCCATCGAGGCGATCCTGCTTGGGCGTTCCAGGCTCGATGCCAAGGTGGCGATCCTGAAGCCGCTGTCGTCGGCGATCTCGATCGGCTCCGGCGGACCGTTCGGCGCCGAGGGCCCGATCATCATGACCGGCGGCGCGATCGGTTCGCTGATCGCGCAGATGATGCCGGTCAGCGATAACGAACGCAAGACGCTGCTGGTGGCGGGTGCGGCGGCGGGCATGACCACGGTCTTCGGGACACCGATCGCCGCCATCATGCTGGCGGTCGAATTGCTGCTCTTCGAATGGACCCCGCGCAGCTTCATTCCCGTGGCGGTGGCGGCGATCATTGCCGAGGTCGAGCGCACCATGCTGCATCTGCCCGGACCGATCTTTCCGTTTCAGGGCGGTATGGATGTGTCCTTTGTCGGCCTGGCCGGCTGGGTCACGATCGGCGTTGCGGCCGGCCTGTTGTCGGGACTGCTGACGCAGATGGTCTATGCCTGCGAGGACGGTTTTCAAAAGCTGCCGATCCACTGGATGTGGTGGCCGATGCTGGGTGGCTTGGTGGTCGGCATAGGCGGGCTGATCGAGCCGCAGGCACTCGGCGTCGGCTATGACAACATCGCCAATATGCTGGACGGCCGCACGATCGCGACCGCGGCACTGCTCCTGCTGGTGGTCAAGGCCATCATCTGGTCGGTTGCGCTCGGCTCGGGAACATCCGGAGGCGTGCTGGCGCCGCTCTTGATCATGGGCGGGGCGATGGGGGCGGTGCTCGCCGGCGTTCTGCCTGCCGCGGATCCAGGTGTCTGGGCGCTGCTGGCAATGGCCGCCACCATGGGCGGCACGATGCGGGCGCCGCTGACCGCGACCTTCTTTGCCGTCGAACTGACCGGCAACACGCATATGCTGGTGCCGCTGATCACGGCTTGCGCCGCGGCGCACGCCGTCACCGTGCTCCTGATGAAGCGGTCGATCCTGACCGAGAAGATCGCCAGAAGGGGACACCATCTGGTTCGCGAATACCGCGTCGATCCCTTCGCCTTGACCAGGGTGCGCGAGGTGATGACCTCGGAGGTCGAAAGCGTGCCGGCGACGATGACGCTGCATGGCGCGGCAGCCTTCCTGACCGCACCGGAAACACGGCATCCGAGTTTTCCGGTGGTCGACGAGAACGGGCATGTGCTGGGTCTCATCGACCCACCGGCGATCCTGCGCTGGCGACGCGCCGGCACGCACCGCACCACGACGCTTGGCGAGCTGCTGGCCGGCAGCAAGGTGACGCTGGCCTATCCGGATGAGTATCTGGAAGGCCTTTCCGACAAGCTGCTGATGGCCAACGTGTCCCATCTGCCCGTCGTTACCCGCGAAGGCCTGCGACTGGTCGGCTATGTCGGCTGGAAGGATCTGATGCGCGTGCGGTCAAGAAAACAGGCCGAGGAGCGCGAGCGCTCGACCCTGCTCGGCTTCGGCACAAGACGCAGGAAAAAGGAAGCGGCGATCGAGGGCCTCTAGGAACTCGTTCCTCGCTTCGCCCACTCGAGGACATGGAGCCTCAGCGCCGAGGACAGGTTGGTGTCGCGTGGCCGCGTCTCATCGACTTCGGCGACGAGAGCGGCGAGCGTCAATTGCCGCGCGGCAGCGATCGCGACGAGGTCGTCGTAGAACGGCTTTTCGAGCGAGTAGCTGGTGCGGTGGCCGCGAATGGTCACCGAGCGCTTTTCGACCGCGCTCACGGCAGAGCGCTCATTGTTCGTTTTCGCCGCCGGATGGCTCGCGGCGGTGACCAGCGACGAAGTTCTCGGCCTTGTCGGCGATCAGGCGGTCGCGTTGCTTCTCACCTTTGGAACGGCCATGCAAGGCCCGGTTCTGTTCGGCGACGCGCACCTTTTCGTCCCGCGCCTTCTGCTTGCGGGCCTGGCGGAGATTGACGATGTCGGCCATGGCGCGAGCTGTGGCTACTTTTTGCGGAAGGCGTCGAGCGAGACCACTTCGGCGCCCTTGGTGGCGGCATCCGCCGCTGCCGGCTTCTTCTCCGCCTCGGCGGCCGCCTTCTTCTCGGCCTTCGGCTTTTTCTCGGAGACGATGGTCAGCGGCTCAGGAGTTGGCGCAGCCGGTTCCTCGGCTGCCGCCTCATCCGTCTTGACGTCGAATTCGAGTTCGAAATTGACCGAGGGATCATAGAAGCCGCGTACGGCCGAGAATGGAATTTCGAGCTTTTCCGGCACGTCGGAGAAGGACAGCCCGACCTCGAAGCCGGTGTCTGTCACCTTCAAGTCCCAATACTGGAATTGGATGACGATGGTCATCTGCTCGGGATAGCGCTCGCGCAGCCGCGAAGACACGCGAACGCCCGGCGCGCCGGTCAGGAAGGTGATGAAGAAGTGGTGGTTGCCGGGGAGGCCGGTGCGCGCGACTTCGGCCAGGACCTTGCGCATGACGCCGCGCAACGCCTCCTGGGCCAGAATGTCGTAGCGGATGTGGTCGTCGGCCATGTGGCGGTCGGGTTCCGTTGAATCGTCCGCATAGCTGTAATCAAGCTTGAGCGCGGCGTAAACCGCATATAGACCACCCTCGCGCGGAAGCGAAGACTATTGCCAGCGATTTGATCGCTCAGGCGTTGGCGAGCGCGCTTTGCTTTTCCGCTGAGGTTACGGAGCGGCGCTTGCCAAAGGCGCGCAGGAAGGTGCGCACGCCATTTGTCGCGGATTGCACCACCTCGTCCTCGCGAGGCGAGCCGCCAAGCATGAAGGTGGTCTGCAGTTCGGCATTGACGAGACCAAGAAACTGACGTGCCGCCACATCGGGGTCCTCGATCGTGAGATAGCCGCCATAGGCTAGGCGGGCAAAACGGGCGGCGATTGCCGGCCATGTCCTGCCCGGGCCCTGTTCGCGCCACTCCGCAAACAGTTCGGGATAGCGCTCGCCTTCGGTCTGGATCAACTTGCGCAGGAATTTTCCGTCGCGGTTGCAGATGCAGTTCTGGTTCAGGCGCACGGCAAAGCCGATCAGATCCGCTTCGAGATCCTTGGGCTGGTCGGGGAAGGTGGCAATGGTGGCGAAGATGCCGGCATTGCAGCGTTCGGTCAGATCGCGAACCACCGCGACGAACAATTTCTCCTTGTCGCCATGATGGTTGTAGATAGTCTGGCGCGAGACGCCGGCTTCGGCGGCGATCAGATCGATGTTGGCGCCGGCGAAACCTTCGCGGCAAAACACGGCAGCTGCGGAATCGACGATCGACAGGCGCTTGGCCTCATGGCCGCGTGGCGGGAAAGTGTCAGGAGAAACGTGCAGCTTCATAAAAATCTATATAGAGGTGATTGACGAATTAGACAAGAGTGTCTAAATTTGTGGACACGAGATAAAGAGATTTCGCTCGAGAGAGACGAATGGAATTCGCTCTTGAGGTGTCGGAATCTCATGGGATGGAACGTCCTTGGTTAGACGTCGCCTGGCGACGGCAAACCAGATTTGAAAGAAGCCTTTATCATGAGTCCTAAATTCCTCCGCATCGCGGTCGTGCTTGGCCTGTTGTCCGCCATCGGCCCGTTTGCCATCGACATGTATCTGCCTGCGTTGCCCTCAATCGGCGCGGACCTGCACGCCAGCACCGCCGCCGTGCAGATGAGTCTGTTGATTTTCTTCCTGTCGATGGGCTTCGGCCAGATCGTCGTCGGGCCGATCTCCGACATGGTCGGCCGCAAGCTGCCGCTTTATGGCGGCCTTGCGCTGTTCATGGTTGGCGGCATCGGTTCGGCAATGGCGCCGACCATTGAATGGCTGATCGCTTTCCGCTTCCTGCAAGGGCTTGGCGCCAGCGCCGGCATGGCCGTTCCGCGCGCCATCGTGCGCGACCTGCACACCGGCAATGAGGCCGCCAAGCTGATGTCCTTGCTGATGCTGGTGTTTTCGGTATCGCCGATCCTGGCGCCGCTGACCGGCAGCCAGATCATCGAGAATTTCGGCTGGCGCGCCGTGTTCTGGACGGTGACGGGTGCGGCACTGCTGGCCACCATCCTTCTGGCAACCTCCCTCAAGGAGACGCGGCCGGCGGAAGAACGCGTCGGTTCCTCCTTCGGCACCGCGCTTGCCGGCTACCGCTTCCTGATGGGCGACCGTAACTTCCTTGGCCTTGTGGCGATCGCCGGCTTCGGCATTGCGAGCTTCTTCGTCTATCTGTCGAGCTCGTCCTTCATCCTGATCGACCATTACGGGCTGTCGCCTTCGGTCTACAGCGTGTTCTTCTCGATCAACGCGGTGGCGTTCATCGGCATGTCGCAGTTGACGGGATTGCTGGCCGAGCGTTTCGGGCTGCGACGCGTGGTGCGCGTCGCGGTGACCGGCTATGCCTCGACGATGGTGGTGCTGCTGGCGATCATGGCGACGGGCGTCGACAGGCTGGATGTGATGGCGGCCCTGCTGTTCGTCGGCTACGGCTTCCTCGGCCTGGTCATCCCGACCACCTCGGTGCTGGCCATGGAAGAACATGGCGAGATCGCCGGCACGGCTTCGGCGCTGATGGGCACGCTGCACTTCGCCATCGGCGCACTCGCCATGGGCGTTGCCGGGGTGTTCTTCGACGGCACGCCGCTGCCAATGGTCGCCGGCATCACGCTCTGCGCGGTGATTTCGTTCACGCTGGCCAAGGTCACGCTCGGCCGCTCGCGCGAAGCTGTCGAGGCGCCGGCGGAATAAGCATTCGCCATCCCAAGGCCGGGTTCTCCCCGGCCTTTTTCATATCAATCCTGTCTCGGCCAGCACGAAACGCAGCCGTGTCTCGACCGGCGCCAGGGGCAACGGTACCAGCTCGTAGCCCAGTCCCGTATAGACGCCGGCCAGCGCATGATAGGTGCGCTCGGCCTCATCAAGCGTCTGCTTGCGTTCTTCATCCTGCTGGAAAATGTCAGGCCAAGGCGGGGCGACGAAGACGCGGGGGTTGTAGCGGAAGCGTTTCGCCGCGGAGCTGACATGCTGGGGCACCGGCAGGCCGCTCAGCTTGAGATAGCCAAGCGTGTCCGGCACGCCGCGATCGAAGAAAACAGGACGCCCGGTCTGTTCTTGCGCAATTTGATACGAGCGCATCTCCCATGACAGCATCAGTTCGGCAAACAGTCCGACTGATCGCGAATGATGCCGCGGCCGGCTTCGACGGAGGTGGCGAAGCCTGCGCGGCGCAGGGCTTCGATCAGGCTAGTCTTGCCTGAGCCGGGACCGCCGGTCAGCACGAAGAATCGATCGGAAACGTTTTGCATGTTTCGTCCATGGAGAGGCGCGCGGTGCCGCGCCTTGGCGGCTGACAGGTCGCACAAGGATTTGCCTAATGGGAGCTGCCGTTGTGCGTGACGCATATCGAAGGAGGAGGGAGAAGTGGAGGTTTCTGTTGCCAGGTACCTCCGAACCCCGCCTAGAAGTGCGAACCTCTAGGGCTTGAATTGAAGCTATCGCACCGCTTACGCGGCGAGACGTGCTTCCGCATAGTTGTCATTTGCAACTACAGGTTTAGCCCGATGACGGTGGTACCATGCCGGGCAAAAGTACGATCTTTACACCTTCGTCGATCCTATTTCGCCCCCAGCAAAAACCGCTCTGTCGCCGACAGCGGCTTTTGGTGGAGGCGCCGGGTACCGCCCCCGGGTCCGAACGGCTTATTTCATCGCCCATTTATCGCCATAGTCGGTCAAGCCGACAAACTGAATATAGGGGGCCGTCGCAAGAAATGGAAGGCCGCAATGGCACTTTGTCTCCGTGTCAAAACCACATCTCCAAAGGGTTGACTTGGTCGCGGTCTCAACCGAAGCTTTGTTACGGTGAGGAGTAACCGACCTAGCGCACAAGTTGCGGCAGCGCGCCACAGCCCTCATCGATCGGATCCGTGGCGCCGACGAGGGGAATTTTGATGGCCGACTATCTTGCAGACGTGAAGAAATACGACGCTGGCGCCAGTGCGGATGCGGTCGAAAAGATCGTAAAGCATCTGGGCATCGCGCTCAGGAACCGCGATTCCTCGCTGGTGTCCTGCACCGATCCGAAGGAACTCGAGCGCGTCAGGACCAACTGGGTCGCCAAGAAACTCGGCATCAGCGACGCGGCGAAGGCTGATGCGGCAATCGAGAAGACCTGCAAGGCAATGTCTGCCGACAACACCAAGAGCCGGGTGACTTTTTACTACCTCGTCGCGAAGGACCTGGGCAAGCTCGGCTCTCTCTGACGATCGCGCGTCAATTTGCGGAGGCTGGCGCGGTCTATGCGCCAGCCGATGATGTTGTTGGGGACGGGCGACCTGCGAGCAGGGTTTGCGCTGCTTTGTGGTGTTCGGCCGCCTGTCCGTCAGCTATGATGGCTGGACAACCGAATCGAGCCGGAACCGATGCGCCAGTATCTCGACCTCCTGCAGCACGTGCTGGACAACGGCGCCGATCGTGGCGATCGCACCGGCACCGGAACACGCTCAGTCTTCGGCTACCAGATGCGTTTCGACCTGGCGCGCGGCTTCCCGGTCACCACCACCAAGAAACTGCATCTCAAGTCGATCATCCACGAACTTTTGTGGTTCCTGGCCGGCGACACCAATATCAAATACCTCACCGACCATGGCGTTTCGATCTGGGACGAATGGGCTGACGAGAATGGCGATCTCGGCCCGGTCTACGGCAAGCAATGGCGCTCCTGGCCGGACGGCCATGGCGGTTCGATCGACCAGATTGCAAATCTTCTCAGGGAGATACGCAAAAACCCTCAATCGCGGCGACTGATCGTTTCGGCCTGGAATCCGGCCGAGGTGGAAGCGATGGCGTTGCCGCCCTGCCACTGCCTATTCCAGTTCTATGTTTCGGAAGGGCGGCTTTCCTGCCAGCTCTACCAGCGTTCAGCCGATATCTTTCTGGGCGTGCCGTTCAACATCGCGTCCTACGCGTTGCTGACGCTGATGGTGGCGCAGGTGACCGGGCTGAAGCCTGGCGATTTCGTCCATACCCTCGGTGACGCGCATCTCTATTCCAACCATTTCGAGCAGGCGCGCGAACAGCTGCGGCGCACGCCGAGGGCGCTGCCGACGATGTGGATCAATCCGGAGGTGAAGGACCTCTTCGCCTTCCGCTTCGAGGATTTCCGGCTGGAAAACTACGTCGCCGACGCAAGCATCAAGGCGCCGATCGCCGTCTAAGGTATGTTGATATTCAGGTGATGCCGGCCTGCAAACGGCGGTTTCCTGCGCTTCCGGTGCTCATATGTGGACGGCCCCCTGCTTGCAAGTGTTTGGCATGATGATTTGATCGGATCGCTTGCGCTCATATGTCCGGCCTTTTGCGCGCGGA